>CBINJX010000562.1:0-4412 GCA_966251085.1 uncultured Verrucomicrobiales bacterium | reverse complement strand
ATCTTCCGAGAAGGCTTCTGCAGACGTGCCGCTCAGGATGCGATCACAGTAGGTTACGGTGTCACTGACATTCTGCCATCTGCGGGCGCCGATCGTCGAAAACGCGCTTGGTCCCAAGCCCAGATAATCCGCGCCGAGCCAGTAGGCGAGATTGTGACGGCACTCGCGCCCGGGGCGGGCGTAGTTGGAGATTTCGTACTGCTCGTAGCCCGCTGTCCCGAGGACATCCATCGTGGTTTCGAAGAGATCAGCATCCCATGCTTCATCCTGCTTGAATTCGCCCTTTATGAACCGCGCAAAGAATGCCGTGTCCTCCTCATAAGTAAGGCAGTACGCCGAAATGTGCTCAGGTCCGAGCGCCACCGTCTTTTCTAGAGAAGCGAGCCATTGTTCCCGTCTCTGTGTCGGCACTGCAAAAATCAGGTCCAGATTCACGTTCTCGAATCCCGCTTCACGAAGAATCTCGTACGACCGCTGCGCCTGCTCGCGGCTGTGAACCCGTCCGAGAACCTTGAGCAGTTCCACATCCCAGGATTGCACCCCCATGCTGATCCGATTCACTCCGAGGCTCTTCAGAAGACCTGCTTTCTCGAGCGAAACTGTCGCTGGGTTCATTTCGAGCGTCCACTCGGAAAGTTGCGATAAATCGAGACGCTTGCGCAGGCCCGTGAGCAAATAATCGAGCTGCGGGGAAGAGAGCGCGCTCGGGGTGCCGCCACCGAAGAAGATCGTCTCAGGCCGGATATCAATCTGCTCCTGTGCACGTTCCAGTTCCGCAAGAACTGAGTCCAGGAAGCGCTGGGTCTTATTGCGATCGCTCGCCTCTTTGTAAAATGAGCAATACGGGCAGACCTTCGGGCAGAAGGGGATATGAACGTAAAGATGTCGAACCTGCCTGGGGTTTACTGCCCCTGAGACCAGCAATTGAGAAGATTCCACGAGTGATAGGAGAAAGTAATCAGTGCGTCAGCACCCCGAAATAGATGGGATGATTTGAAGACGCGCTACCCCACTCTCGCTCCTTCGGTACCAACTATCAACCTCCGTTGGCCGTTCGAGAATGAAGCGGAGCCGCATTCGGAACCCCGTCCGCTCTGAAATACAAATGGGGCGCGCAATCGCGATTGCGCGCCCCATGAAGTGGTCTTTCCTTCCGCCAATCAGTGCTCTGTAGCCTTCTCGGCTCCGAGACCGGTATTTGCGCGGACGGCAAGCTCTGTGAATCGCTCCTCCGCAGACGGTTCACTGGTCAACAGCGTGCCAACGATCGCACCGATAAATCCAAGTGGGATGCTGACGATTCCAGGATTTTCCAGAGGGAAGAGTGCGCCCTCGGCTCCGAAGATGCCGACCGGGCTGATAAAGATCAGGCCGATACTCGCGATCAAACCTGTCGCGAGGCTGCCGATCGCACCGCCTGTGTTGAAGCGACGCCAGAAGACCGAGAAAACGATCGCGGGAAGGTTTGCCGATGCTGCGACAGCAAACGCGAGTCCCACGAGGAATGCCACATTCACCCGCGGACCGAGATAAATCGCAAGAGCGATCGAGAAAGCCCCAACGATAAAGGCGGTGATCCGCGCAACGCGCACTTCCTCTCCCGGTTTGCTCTCTTTGCCGTGCTTGAGAACGTTTGTGTAGAAATCGTGAGCGAACGATGTGCTGGCGCTGATTGTAAGGCCGGCAACGACTGCAAGAATCGTCGCGAACGCTACCGCAGATATGAAGGCGAAGAAGATTTCGCCGCCGAGGCGCTGGGCGAGGAGCGGAGCGCTCATGTTGGTGCCGCCGTTTGCCTTGATGAAATCCGGCCCGAGGATCGACGCCGCTCCGAAGCCGAAGAAGGTCGTCATGATATAGAACAACCCGATGATAATCATCGCCCATACGACAGATGCCCGGGCTGTCTTTGCGTCTGGAACAGTGTAAAAGCGGATCAGAATGTGGGGAAGGCCCGCCGTTCCGAGGAGCAGCGCCATGCCGAGAGAGATTTGGTCGAGCGGATTCTTGAACTTGAGTCCCGGGGTCAGAAAATTCTGCGTCACTTCACCGTTGGGGGTGGAGTAGGTGATACGAGTCAGCGCATCGAAGAACTTCGTGAACGAGAAGTCGAAGTGCTTCATGACCAGAACACTGAGGAAGAGGGAACCACTCATCAGCAGGATTGCCTTGATGATCTGCACCCAAGTCGTAGCCAGCATGCCACCGAAAACCACGTACACTACCATGAGCACACCCACTCCGACTACAGCGAGTTCATAGCTCACACCGGGCAGGAGGAGCTTCACCAGCGCACCGGCGCCGACCATCTGAGCCACCATGTAGAAGGCGGAGACGGTAAGTGTGCTGAGACTCGCCATCGCGCGGACCGGCTTTGGTTTCAGCCGATAAGCGAGAACGTCCGCCATTGTATATTTGCCGGCATTCCGGAGCGGTTCGGCAACGATCAGCAGCACGGTCAGGTATGCTACGAGGAACCCGACCGAGTACATGAAGCCGTCGTAGCCGCTGAAGGCGATCATACCGGCAATCCCGAGGAAGCTGGCGGCGCTCATGTAGTCACCAGCCACCGCAAGGCCATTCTGCCAGCCGGTAATCCGGCGGCCTGCGGCGAAGTAGGCACTGGCGCCCTTGGATTGGCGCGCGGAGAAATACGTAATAACGAGTGTCGCTGCCACGAAGAGCAGGAACATCAGGAGGGCTGTATTCATTGGAAGGCGGGGGATTAGTGCCTCTTGATGGCGGAAATGATCGCAGCTGCCTTCCGATCCCATCCTGCCGCGACGCCGACGTACACCGCAGCCACAATCCAAGCCATGAAGAATTGGGAGAAGGCAAAGAGGTACGCGATGTTTACGGAGCCGATGACCTCGGTCTTCATGAACTCCGGGAAGTAGCCGACTGTGACAGGCAGGATGAAGTAATATACCAGGAAGAAAATCGTGGCAGGTACAATGAACCGCATCTTGGCGCGCAGGAGCGCCTTGAAACTTTCAGTTTCGGCAATGGCATGCCAATTGACGACATCCGCGTCCTCGACTGCGGTGAGTTCGTGAGTAGGTTTCGGTCCGGTGCGGCCGAGGGGGGCGATGTCTGTTTGGGAGCCGACTTCGGGGGTCAAGTCCCCATGGTTCTGGGTGCTCATGGTCGCGGGACGCTAACGGCTGCCCGCTGGAGTGTCTAGGGGGCAATTGAAATCCGCTCAGCGGATCGTCCGAATGCTCCTTGCCGGGTACCAGTTTGGTGTTAGCGTCCGCGCGCATGTCATCCCGGTACCTGGTCGTTTTTCTGCTGCTTGCAGGTTGGTTAGGATGTCCTCTTTTTGCGCAGTCTCCGCTGCCGAAGGCCCGCAAGGATCGTATTCTGGTGAAGTTCAAGCCTGGCGAAGCGCCTGCTGGAACCGAGCGTCCCAGCGGACGTGTGTTGCGACGCTTCGATGCACTTGGAATCGAAGTGATCCAATTGCAGGGAACGAAGTCCGTCGAGGAGATCTTATCCGAGTACCGGACCGATTCCCGGGTGGTTTATGCGCAGCCGGATTATATCCGCTCAAAGAACGTGATGCCGAACGACCCGAAGCTTGCCGATACCGAATCGGACCCGTGGCATTTCGTGAACGACGGGCGTGAGCTTGGGAAGGCCAACGCCGATATCGGGGCTCCCGCAGCATGGGATCTGCGCACTGACGCGAGCAGCGTCGTTGTCGCTGTTTTGGATACAGGAATCCGGTACACGCATGAGGATTTAGCCGCAAACATGTGGCAGAACCCCGGTGAAATTGGCGGGCAGGAAGGCGTGGACGATGACAATAACGGCTTCATAGACGATATTTTCGGCGCAGACTTGGTAGACAACACTGGGGTACCAATGGACGACGAGGGGCATGGTACCTTTGTTGCGGGCTTGATTGGCGCAGTCGGCAACAATGGGAAGGGAGTGGCCGGTGTTTGCTGGAACGTGAAGCTGATGGCGGTGAAGGTGCTCGGAGCCGATGGCGGCGGGAGCGATTCGGATATCATCGCCGGAATGGAGTACGCCCGCCAGCACGGGGCCAAGATCATCAATGCCTCGCTGGGACGCGGTGGCAGCGCCAATCTTGCTATGGAGGACGCCATTGCGATGCTGAACAACAGTGGTGTCATCCTGGTGACCGCTGCGGGAAACGAATCTTTCAATAATGACTTCGATCTGGAGGTTTCCTCTTATCCGTCGAGTTCGAAGTATCCCAATGTCGTTTCCGTAGCCGCCACGACACGGAACGATCTTCCGGCGCTATTCTCGAATTATGGATGGCGTAGTGTGGATATCGCGGCTCCAGGTGTCGAAGTGCCGTCCACCTCTTCCGAGAGCGATGACTCTTATGATGTCGCAAGTGGGACATCGATCTCTGCGCCCCTGGTCTCCGGTGCCCT
>CBINJX010000561.1:0-4423 GCA_966251085.1 uncultured Verrucomicrobiales bacterium | reverse complement strand
AAGTACCAGCTCAAGGCTGCGGATGGCGGGGATATCAAGGGTGAGATCGTGAATACGATTCATACCCTTGGGGCGGCGGAGTGCTCAGTAATCAGTAATCAGTAATCAGTAATCAGACTTGCTGCCGACGGCGTCCCGTATTGCAGAGGGGCGTCTTGCGCCGCATAGTCGGATCTATGAATACCGCGCGCGTGCTGAGCCGCGTCACTGTCGAGGATTACCTGGCGGGTGAAGAAGCCGCGCAGGTACGGCATGAGTATGTGAGGGGGCATGTTTATGCGATGTCCGGCGGCAGCCGTGCCCACAACCTGATCACCGGTAACCTGTTCGCCGCGATTCACGCATACCTCCGAGGCGGTCCTTGCCGGGCGCATATGGCGGATTTTAAGGTGCGGTTGGAATGGGCGAATGATGAGGTTTTTTACTACCCGGACGTGATGGTTGCGTGTGATTCGCGGGATCAGGAGCGCTACTTCAATCGCTATCCCAAGCTAATCATCGAAGTCCTCTCCCCGAGCACCGAACGCCTCGATCGTTTTGAGAAACGCGGTCGTTACCAGCAGAGCGGCACCTTGGAGGAGTACGTTCTCGTCGAACAGGATTTTGCCGAGGTGATGATCTATCGACGCTCGAACCAGTGGCAGTCCGAACTCATCCGCGGAACGGACGCTGAGGTCGCATTCCAGTCAATCGGCCTGACCATGCCGATGTCGGCCATCTACGAAGGCGTGCGGTAATGTAGCGTCAGGCATCCTGCCTGCGGGTGACCGGAGCATCCTGCTCCGTGTCCGGTTCAGACGATCCTTTGGGCATAAGACAACCCGTCAACACCCCGTTCCAAAGGTGAAATTTCCCCACGACGGCTTGCCGCTTGCGGGTTGCTGGAGAGGAGGGCAAGGATGCCGCCAATGTCCTCCTCAAAACTCCCTCAGACATCCCGTCGTTCCTTCCTGAAGGCGGCGCTCGCGGCAGGCGTCGCGCCCATGTTTCTGCCGTCGCATGTATGGTCGGCCGAGACCAAGCCAAACGACCGCATTCAGCTCGGCTTCATCGGTATCGGTAAAATGGCTCACGGTCACCTGCCGGGCTTCCTCGGCAAGAGCGAGACTCAGACGCTCGCCGTGTGCGATGTCGATACAACCCGCCGCAATGACGGCAAGCGGATCGTGGAAGAGTTTTACGCGAAGAAGAACGGCGCGGGCTCGTACAAAGGCTGCGACGCTTACACTGACTTCCGCGAGTTGATTGGCCGGAAGGACATCGATGCGGTGATCGTCGTCACTCCCGACCATTGGCATGCACCGATCTCCATCGCCGCAGCAAAGGCTGGCAAAGACATCTACTGCGAAAAGCCACTCTGTCAGACGGTGCACGAGGCGAAGGCGATGATCGATGCGGTGCGGAAGAATAACCGCGTCTTCCAGGTCGGCTCGCAGCAGCGTTCCTCCCGCGAGTTCCGAGTTGCCTGTGAACTCGTCCGCAACGGCGTGCTCGGAAAAATATCGCGTGTGGAGACAGGCTTCGGCGGACCCGGCAAACCTTGCGATCTCCCCGAAGAGGTGACCGACTGGGGAGCGCACCATGTCGATATCGCCCAATGGGGGCTTGGTATGGATGAGAGCGGTCCGGTGGAAATGATTCCCGTAGCCGATGCTCAGAATGCAAAGGCGGGCAACAAGCTCATCTACCCGAACGGCGTCGAACTCACCCACATCGAGCAGAACGGTGTCACTTTCTTTGGCGATGCCGGTACGGTTTATGTGAACCGCGGAAGGTTCAAGCTGACCATGGGCGGTCAGGAGAAGGCGAGCTTCATGGGCAAGGAATCGAAGATGCCGCTGAACCAACAGCTCGATGCGGTTGAGAAGGAGTACCTCGCTGACGCAAAGGTGCGCCTGTACAATTCCACAGATCACAAGAGCGACTGGCTCCAGGCGATCGCTTCACGCAAGAAGCCGATCTGCGACGTGGAGATCGGTGCACGCACCATCGTCGCCTGCCACATTCTGAATTTCGGCTATCGCTACGGGAAACCGGTGAAGTGGGAGCCTGTCGCGATGCAGTTCGCGGGCGGGACTGGCGATGCGAAGTGGCTCACTCGGGAGTACCGCGACGAGTGGCGTGTCGCGTAATGGGAGCTTTCCTGGATTCTCCACGAACTGTTTACCCGGCTGTCGCGAGTCTGTGACATTGTGGCATTAGAAGGAGAGAGTCATTCGTGGGGAACGGCTTCACGCCGGGCCGAATGAGCATCGAACCGGCCGCCTTGCCTAACGGGGCGGCCGGTTTCTGTTTCCGGATCATCGCCGGGAATGTTCCCAAGTGAGGGAAAGTGCTCGTCGCAGGGCTGCTCGCATGAAGTTCCCCTTGCTCCGAGGTGCGCAGGTGCCTTCAATTCGTTACATACCAAAATCACTTATGGAAACCGCACGCCAACTCTCCATTTTCCTCGATAACAGACCTGGAACGCTCGCTGATGTTTGCGCCGAGTTGGCGAACCAGAAGATCAACATCTTCGCCATGTCGATCTCGGATACGGCCGATCACTCCGTCATTCGTCTGGTTCTCAGCGATCCGCAGAAGGCACTCTTCGTTCTTGAGGAGCGCGGGACTCTGGTAGTGGAGAACAATGTGCTGCTCCTCGAAAACGCCAATAAGCCCGGTGCAATGGCAAACATCGCGCAGAAGCTCGCGAAGGCGAAGGTGAACATCGAGTACGCCTATCTCGCCACCAGCCCGAGCGCCAAAAAAGGTCTCGCCGTGCTCCGCGTCAGCGACACGAAGAAGGCGCTCAAGGCGCTCGAAGGCGTAGAAGCGTAATGACGAAGGGCGAAGGACGAAGGACGAAGAAAATCCGAGGAGCGTTCTTCTTGGAACTTTGAAGTTCGCTCCTTCTTTCGTCATTCGTCATTCGAGCTTCGTCATTTAGAAAAGGGCGTTGTCTTTAGCGCGCCGGCTTGTTTGAAGTCGGCGTGCGCAAGACGAAAATCATCAGCACGCTCGGACCGGCCACTGAAACGCCCGAAATGCTCCGGGCATTAGTCGAGGCCGGGGTTAACATCTTCCGGCTCAACATGAGCCACGCAACGCACGAGTGGGTGCGTGCCATTGTTCCGCGGATTCGGGAGGTCGCGAAGGAGCTCGACTGCGTTGTCGGGATCCTCATGGATACGCAGGGGCCTGCGATCCGTACCGGCGATATCGCCACAAAACTGAATCTCAAACCCGGCGATATTTTCGAGTTCACCGTGCGCGGGGAGCGCAGTGAAGAGGAGTTCTCGGTGGATGTGAACTATGACGGGCTCATCGAGGATATCGCGGTAGGGGATGTCGTTCTCGTGGACAACGGCGTGATCCACATGCGCGTTCTCGAGAAGTCGGGAAACAAGATCCGCTGCGAGGTGCTCACTGAGGGGACGCTGGGCTCCCGCCGGCACATCAACCTACCCGGGGTGAAGGTGAATCTTCCTCCGCTGACAGAGAAGGATCTGGCTGACGTCGCGCTCGGGGCGGAACTGCATGTCGATTTTGTGGCGCTGAGTTTTTGCCGCGAGGCGAGCGATGTGGAGGCCCTGAGAAAGGTGCTCACAGAGCACGGATCAAATGCGCGGATTGTCTCCAAACTCGAGGATCAGCTGGCGATCAAGAATCTCGACGACATCGTCCATGCGTCCGATGCGATCATGGTTGCCCGTGGTGATCTCGGGATTGAGTGTCCCATGGAGGAGTTGCCGATCATCCAGCGCAGAATCGTCAAACGCTGCCTCCGCCTCGGTAAACCAGTCATTACCGCGACGCACATGCTCGAATCGATGATCCAGAACCCGGTCCCGACGCGAGCCGAGGTGACCGATATCGCCAATGCCGTTTTCGAGCAGGCCGATGCGATCATGCTCAGCGGCGAGACCACTGTCGGCAGATATCCGGTGAAATGTGTGCAGGTGCTGGACCGCGTCGCGAGCCGTATCGAGCGGAGCGGGGGAGCGGGTTTTGCCGAGCATGCAATTTTGGAAGATGACCGCCAGAAAACGGTGCGTTCTGCGGTGGTTCTGGCGAATTCGCTACCACACGCCAAGATCCTCGTTTTCACCCGCAGTGGAATGATGGCCGATTACGTTTCCAACATGCGGCCGCTGCTGGCCCCGATTTACGCGTTCGCTGGCTCTTACGAGACCTGCCGTAAGCTCGCCCTGAACTGGGGAACCTACCCGGTTCATCTCCCTTTGGAGGCGGATCCGAATCAGACGATCACGGCAGCCGAGAAGTATCTGCTCGAGAGAGGGCTCGCAAAGTCCGGCGATCATCTCGTCATTGTGAGCGATCTGCTTGCAGGCGAAGCCCGTTACGCCTCAATCCAGCTCCGGCTCGTCCCCTGAGCCTGAAAAAGGCGGTTGAGAGTTGAGGGTTGAGAGTTGAGAGCCGC
>CBINJX010000560.1:0-4431 GCA_966251085.1 uncultured Verrucomicrobiales bacterium | reverse complement strand
CACGAGCGAAGAACGATGCATCACAGAACCAGGGTGCGCCCACGAGTTTTGAACCGCAGCTTTCCAGGATCTTGATCACCGGATGCTGCGGATTGGTGAGCAGGGGAGTGGAGTGGCCGGCTGCTACTTCGAGATCGGGACAGGCGACCTGAAGCCGCTGAGTGAGACGCTCGGTGAAGTCCGGTGTGTTCTGTGTGGGAACCGTGCGGATATCGACGGTCGCTTCGCAGATGTCGGGAACAATGTTGGTCTTGCTGCCGCCGGTGATCGTCCCGACGCTCACCGTGGAATGACCGAGTACCGGGTGACTGTAGCGGCGCATTTCGGGGACGAGCTTCTGATGAATGAAGCGGATTACCTCAGCCATCTTATAGATGGCATTGTCACCCATTTCAGGGCGGGAACTGTGGACTGCTTTGCCGCGGGTGGTGAGACGCAGGTTGGTGCATCCCTTATGGGTGAAAACCACGTCGAGGCTGGTTGGTTCGCCCGCGATCACGAAATCGAAATGCTCATCCTTCGCGAGGGCGTGAGCGCCATGCTGGCCGGCTTCCTCTCCCACCAGGCCTGCGTACCAGATTTCGTGATTCAATCCGGCGAGTTGCTCCCTTGCACCATACAGTCCCCAAAGCATTGCAGCCATCGGCCCTTTCGTGTCACTGGCGCCCCGTCCCCAGAGTTTGCCTTCCCGAAGCTCCGCGCCAAATGGGTCGATGGTCATCCCTGCGACACTGACCGTGTCGGTATGTGGCGCCAGCAGCAGGCGCGGTTTGCCGGGACGATCGCTCGGGAAGCGGGCGATCACATTTGGGCGTCCCGGGAGGACTTCTCTCAGTTCGACATGCGCCCCGATCGCCTGGAGGAAGGCCGCTTGATACTCCGCGCACGCTTTCTCGCCGATGCCGTCTGTCCCAGGTTTCCCCACCGGGTTGACGCTCGGGATTTTTACGAGCGCCTGACAGAGTTCAACGACGTTGGTAGGGGAGGTCATGCGGCGGATTGCGTTTGAGTCTTGAGAAACCACTCCACGAACTTGGGGATGCCCTCAGCGATTTTCGTGTGCGGATCGTATCCGAGGAGAGCGTGAGCTTTGGAGATGTCTGCGTAGGTGAGCGGTACGTCACCGGGTTGCTCGGGCATCTGGTTGATGATCGCCTTTTTCCCGAGTGTATTCTCGATGGCGTGAATCAACTCCGAGAGAGTGGTGGTCTGGCTCTCGCCCAGGTTGAACACGTCGCAGAGCTGCCCCTCATAGTTGAGGCAGGCGAGCATTCCCTGGAGAATGTCGTCGATGTAGGTGTAGTCGCGCCGTGTGGAGCCGTCGCCGAACTGGTTGATCGGCTTGCCTTCGTGGATGGATCGCGTGAAGGAATGAATCGCGAGATCCGGGCGCTGCCGCGGACCATACACCGTGAAGAAGCGCAGGTTAATGGTGCGCATCCCGTTGAGATGCGAATAGTTCGAGCAGAGCTGTTCGGCAGCGAGCTTTGTGGCTGCGTACGGCGAGATCGTCTGGTTCAGGCACATGTCCTCACGGAACGGAGCCGTTTTGAGGACGCCATAGACGCTCGAGGAGGAGGCGCAAATGAAGCGAGGGATTTCTGCCTGTTTTGCGGCCTCGAGCAGATGCCAGGTGCCGGTAATATTCGTGTCGATGTAAAGCTTCGGCTCTTTGATCGAGGGCCGAACGCCCGCTCGGGCGGCGAGGTGGACGATGGTGTCGAATTTGCCTTCCTTGACGACACGCATTACGGCGTCGCCATCCCGGATATCGATCTCGTGGATTGGAACATCGTGAGCAACGGCAGCGAGGTTTGCCCGCTTGATCGCAGGATCGTAAAAATTGTTGAATTCATCGACCACAGAGACGCTGTGGCCGAGCGCTAGACAACGCTCGACGAAATGCGATCCGATGAAACCGGCGCCGCCGGTGACAAGGAGTTTCATCGGCGCACCGTAGCCGCAGGAGAAAAAGACCGGCAAGGGGGAAAGTGTTTCCGCTTGCTTCAGTCGGTACGGTTGCTGCGCTCGACTGCTTACAGGGGAGGACTCGGAGTACAGTAAAATCGACTAAGAAATGGCCGAAGTAAGGCTCCGAAGGGGGGATGGAGGTTGACACGCAAAAAACGCGGTGAGATAGAGCACAACCACTCACTTCCCTATGGCCGACGAAATTCCTCCCGCTCCCTCTGAATCTGATGACGCGTCCAAAGCCGAAACCATCCGCATTACGCTCCCTCCGAAGCAGGAGCAGCAGGCGGTGAAGCGGGAGACCGTCCGGATCAATCTTCCCGGCAAGCCCCTCCCGCCTCCCGGCACGGCACCCAAGAAGGAGACCACGAAGCTCACGGGTGTAGCTCCGGCTGCTCCGACACCTCCGCCTCCAGTTGGTGCCAAGCCTTTTGTTCCGCCGGCTCCGCCGAAACCTCCGGGTGCTCCTGGGGTCCCGCCGCCACCGGCTGCTCCCGGGGTTCCGCCGAAGCCGCCGACCGTTGGCGCACGTCCGACAGTGCCGCTGAAGCCCGCGCCTCCTGCTGGTGCAGCTCCGTCCGCACCAGCCGCTCCCGTTGGTGCTCCGAAGCCTGCGGCGCCGAAGAAGGAGACGGCACGCATTTCGTTGCCTGCTGAAGGTGCAGCGAAGCCCGCTCTGCCGAAGGCAACAGTCAAGATGCAGCAGACCCAGCCGCTGGTGAACAAGCCCGCTCCGGCTCTGACTCCGGCTGCTCCGATCACGGCTGCGTCGATGGCTCCGGCCCATGCCGTTCACGCAGGCAATGCGGATGCGGACGGGACGGTCAACCTGATGAGCATTGCCGCTCTGGTTGTGTCGCTGATCTCACTGGCGCTGGTTTTCTTCGCCTACAGCGCCGCCAGTCTCTAAGGCTCACGCGATTCCGCAAACAAGTATGGCAAGCGAGAACGTTCTCACGATTACCAACGCAAACTTTGACGAAGAAGTCCTCAAGGTACCCGGACCGGTGTTGCTCGACTTCTGGGCTCCCTGGTGCGGTCCTTGCCGCATGATCGGCCCGGTCGTTGATGAAATCGCCGACGCCAAGGTCGGCAAAGCAAAAGTAGGCAAGGTGAACGTGGACGACGAGCAGGATCTCGCGATGCGCTTCAAGGTGAATTCCATCCCGGCGCTTCTGTTCTTCAAGAACGGTGAAGTAGTCGACCAGGTGGTTGGCGCCGTGCCGAAAGCGACGCTGCTGGCGAAGCTAGACGCACTCGTCTAACGCTGCGGAATCAATCACAACTTAAAAGGGCGAGCCGAAAGGCTCGCCCTTTTTATTTTGTGCCAAGTAAAAGCGAGGAGTGCCAGGTGGATGGCATGTCGCCCCTATGGCACTTTCACTTGCCTCCTCCTCTCAGGTCCAGTTCCAAGCGGGATGGCGGATTGCGTGGAGGCATTCTTCGACGGTGAGGCCTCGCATAGCTTCTGTAGAAAATAGGGAGCAGTGCTGACGCCAGCGCTGGTGCTCGACGGGAGAGATTTCACAGTGACGCTCAAAGGGCACTTTCTGTCCGATCAGCATCGCAAAATACCCTTCCAGACCGAATAGATTGTGGACGTGGGGGAGGGTGTGGCGTGCCAAACCGCTGGGGCCGTTCTCCTGATAAAAGCGGACAAGCGGATTCAGGTGGCCGAGGTCCACTTGCTCCCGGCATTTTCGCCAGAACGGTGTGTCGATTCGGGTATTGAAGCGATAGTGGAGCGCTAAGAAATCGCGAATATCATCCCACGCTTCGCCAATAATCTGATTGTAGAGCCCGATGGTACTGGCTGAAGGCTTGAGCGATGTCTCCACGAGCGTATCCACCAGGGCTCTCGATTCTAGCATGATCACCGCCAGAGCGGTCGCTTCCAGTGGTTCGACAACTCCTGAGGCGTTCCCGATCGCCACCACATTGCCGACCCAATTGCGGCTATAGCGACCAGTACGGAATTTCACCAGACGAGGCTCCGTGGAGACTTTGGGATTCTTGTTGAGAAACTCCTGTCGCGCCTGCTCATCGGAGATGAACTCCGCTGAGTACACGTAACCCCGGTTGATCCAATGCTCATGCTCGATTTGCCAGCACCAGCCAGCGTCCATGGTTTCCGCAGTGGTATAAGCATGGATATGTTCATCGGTGCGCGCCCAGCCACCAATAACGGCACGGTCGCAGAAAAGAGCGCGATTGTATGAGATGAAAGGTTCACCCAGAGTCCGTCCCAGCAACTCGGAGCGGAAACCTGACGCATCAAGAATCAAATCGCCGGAGCAGCGCCTGCCATCCTCCAGAATTAGCCCGGCAACATTACCTCCGGGCCAGTGCTCGACCTGCTGGACTGTGCCGTCGATGATCGTGACTCCGCAGTCGCGGCAGCGTGCCTCCAGATACTCGACAAGACGCTTGTTCTCGATATGGAAGGCATAGCTGAGTTGG
>CBINJX010000559.1:0-4433 GCA_966251085.1 uncultured Verrucomicrobiales bacterium | reverse complement strand
AGGACTCGCCGATGAGACTTCAGGACTCGCCGATGAGACTTCAGGACTCGCCGACAATGAACAGGGTGCCACTTCGGTAAGTGGTCCCTTGTCCAGCCGAAAAGTGTGTCAGGCCGATCGAGAAACCGCCATTCCCGACTTCAGAAAATCGATAAGATCACCGGCCAGAGGTGCCGCCCATTCGTCGCCTGTCTCCTCCAGGCGCATCACCGCCGAGTGCAGTGCATGACGGGAGAGCAGGAGACGCTCCGCGAGTTCGGGCGTCCAGCCGGTCTCGATGAACTCCAGATAGCAGCGCTCATCAGGACCATAGATTTTGTCACCCACGATGGAATGCCCCGAGTGCGCGAGGTGGACGCGGATCTGGTGCATGCGGCCGGTCTCGGGGAATGCGCGGACGACGCTGAATTTGCTGCCGTTGCTGGTGGAGAGTTCCACGCGTTTCTCGACTTTGAAGCGCGTGACCGCTCGGACGCCATCCGGGTGCACGGTTTGTTTGAGATAGATTTCCGAGTGCCGGACATCGCCCTGCCGGAGGATCGGAGCATCGACCGTCCATTCGTCCTGCGCCGGCCAGCCCCAGACGACCGCCAGGTATTCCTTTCCGATACGCCGGCGTTCCATCTGCATGCAGAGGAATCGTGCCGCCTCATAGGTCTTGGCGACGAGAGTGAGCCCGCTGGTTTCGCGATCGAGCCGGTTGATGAGGGAGACCTGGCCGCCGTTGACGATCTCATAGGCGAGCAGATCCCGAAGTCCGTTCCACAGCGTGTCTGTCTCCCACGGTTTGCTTGGGTGGGCTTGGAGGAATGGCGGCTTATCGACGACGAGAAACTCCGGGGTCTCGTCGATGATCTCGAAACTGGGTATAATCTTCTTCTTTTTCGTAGGCGTATAGTGCGGGGCTCGAGCCTACCATGAACGCCATCCGGAACATCCGAAATGATTAATCTGCGCAATGTCACCCGCCGGTATCCCAACTCCGGCGCCGCCTTGGACGATGTCACCCTGCAAATCCCGGAGCACGAGTTTGTGGCAATCACAGGGCCGAGCGGTTGCGGGAAAAGCACGCTGCTGCATCTGCTGGGCGGAATGGATACCCCGACGAGCGGGGAGATCTTTGTAGGTAACCTCGCGCTGCATCGGGCCACGGAGGCGGAGTTGACCGAGTATCGGCGGCGGCACCTGGGAGTCGTCTTCCAATTCTTCAACCTGCTGCCGACGATGTCCGTCCTGGAGAATGTCTGCCTCCCGCTTCTCCTGCAGGGGCAGCCGCTGCCAAAGGTTCGGGAGAAAGCGCTGGAGCTGATTCATCTGGTGGGACTCGCCGAACGGGCAGGGCACGGGGTGCATCAGCTCAGCGGGGGACAGATGCAGCGGACTGCCATCGCGCGGGCTCTGATCCACGATCCGCTCCTGCTCCTGGCGGATGAGCCGACGGGAAATCTCGACTCCGCGCACGCTGAACAAGTGCTGGAGCTGCTTCAAAAGATTGCTTCTCAACGTCGCACCACCCTAGTAGTGGTGACCCATAGTGAAGAGGTTGCGCGCGGGGCTTCCCGACGCATCCGCATGCGAGACGGAAAGATCCTGTCATCCGAGCCATGAGCACCACCCCTGAATTCCTGCAGCAGCTTCGCAAAACCTCCCTCTTCCGGGAGTTCACCGACGAGGAAGTCGAGGCATGCGTCGAGCTTCTCGAACCCCAGAGAGCGGCAGCCGGTGAATGCATCGTGCGCCAGGATGAACCCGGCGACGCAATGTACCTGCTCGTCGATGGAGCTGCCCGCGTAGTGCATCATCAGGATGGCAAAGACGTCGAGCTGGCCGATTTGAAACCGGGCGACTTCTTCGGAGAGATCGCCCTGGTGGATCACGGACCGCGTTCCGCCGACGTCGAGGCGATTACCGATTGCGCCCTCTTGAAGATTACGCAGGCGACCATCTCCGCCCTCGCCGGGGTCTATCCCACCGCTGCTTTCAAGTTCCTCATCGCCGTTGGACGGACCCTCGTGGACCGAATGCGCCAGACCAACCGGCGCTACATCGATTCGTTGCTGATCCGGTGAGGCTCTGCGCCGACTCGGCGAATTGGCCAGAGAGGGGGAGAGGAAAACCTGCAAAGGAGAGCTGGGGCTGAGGTGGCAAACACCTTGCACGTCGATAAACGGGGCGCTCCTTTGGAGTGCGGCGGCAAGCGCGGGCGAAGGTGGGGCGCGACGCCGCTTTGGAGGGAGAGCGATGCGCCCGCGCAGTGTACCTACGGATCTGAGATCGCCGGAACTCCGTACCTGAGCGGTGGGCTAGGCGGCCCTTCTCCAAACAGCCGCGGTTCCTTCCAGCCACCATTCTCTGCCTCCCGCTCCACGTGAGCAATTCTGGGGCTCTGGAACGTGATATTCGAACAGGGTGGGAAGGCAGGCTCTTGCAAGGCACTCATCTTGTGCCCCTTCCGAATCCTGCATTGCGACCAGAAGGCGCGTAGATCCGCGACAACCTCCCGGATTTCCTTGTTCCATGCTCTCGGGCGGGGTACTTTCGAAAGTGATGAACGCGCTAGCTTCTCCGGGTGTGGTGCTTATGGAATGCGATATGCGAACAGCGGGTGCGCAGCTGTTTGATTACTAACAAGGTAATGCTCTTATGGCTGCTTCAATGAGGACGCTGTGGATAATTGCACTGTGCGTGCAGACTGCAGGTGCGGAGGGAACTAGAACCTTAGGGTTTGTTCATCCCGAGTTGAAGGGATGGGCCAAGGAACAGGAGCGCCATGAAAACTACGAAGCCATGCGCGCTTGGCAGGCATCACCGGAATTCTTCGATGCTGGGCATCCGAGGGAGCGTCGTACTGACCTCAACGGCGACGGTCGCCCTGAGGTATTCCTACTGTATGCCGGGCACTCGTATTGGGGAGGCTATTCAGGATTTACTCAGCGTGGGAAGACGTGGAAATTTATTGGTCGATTCGATCTTGGAGGGCGAAAACCGGTGCTTTTGAAGAAGCGACGCCAAGGGTGGCGTGACTTTACGGTTGATATCGAGGGCTCTCGCGGCCGAATTGATCGTTACCTCTACAAATGGCAAACAACGGAAGGAGCGTACACTGAATGGGGAAAGTTTCTCAAAGAGGTAAGACCTGCTTTCGAAGTGAACCATGAGCCTTAACTACCTCTCTGGACCGAACGTCCGCTCGTTGCACGCCCGCTGCTATCAACCATTGGACGATGCAGCGGTCGGAGAAAAGGGTCAGTGCTTGGATTCAACATGCCGCCGACATTGTTGGCCTGATGCCTTCGATTCTGAATTCAAGAACTGACCCCAACTGCACTTTAGAAGTGATGAACGCGCGACTGTTAAGTAATTAACGAGTTAACGGACTCTTTATGACAACCGGATTCCGGGAGGTCTTTGAATACTCGCGGCGCTTTGTAACCCAAGAGGACGTTTATAACTTTAGTCCCGCTCTGGACCCTGGTTATCCAGGCCACGTTAAAGCGCTACTGCCAGTCGTTGAGTCAGGGGTTCTACCGACGGAGGATGACCTCGATTTTACTGAAGCGATGTTCTACCTTCAGATTGAGGACGAACCCGCACGTGCAGGGTTCAGCCCGGATGAGGTCAGGTTTCGACGGTTCCGCACGTTTGTGAACGCCCTTGCTGGAGCAGTGGCCGCCCGTGACAATGGATTAACCTGCGGTGATCCTCCCAATTACCTCGTCATCAGCTTGCTTGATGATGCGGACGCATTAGGTGATTCGGAGTTGATGCGGCTATTGTTTCCTGCCTTTGCCGAGCTACACCAAATAACTGCAGCGATGTGGTGGATTCCCGAGGATACTCCTTTCTTCACACTAGGTCTGCTCATCCTCGCGTTCAGGGGCTTTGCTCCCCATGCTGACACTAGCGCCCTCATTGAACGGCTCATCGCAGAGGTGGCTAAATATGGGGGTGAAACGCTGGAGTATTTATGGGGGTGTACGAATTTCGATCAACATCACAAGCGCTGGAAGAAGTTTGTGGACCTTTCGTTCCCGCGGGAGCCTCAAGCAGGTCCTGCTTTTCTGCTGCGCGATGCTCTTCTGCCTCCATCATCTCCGGTGCCTTAACGAATAAGGCATAACATTGACGCTCCGCCCGCCTTGCCGCCTCCGGCAAATGTTATGCCTTATTCGTTGGCCTGCGCTCGCCCAATCTCTGCGGAGCATGGAAGGGGACCAGCTTGATCAGCCGCTCATCCGCTAACCATTAAGTCTCGCAGAATGCCCGCCTTTCAACCTGATCCTGTAGATGATCGTACACCGCTGATGCTTGCTGCCTGTTCCGGCGATTTGTGTGAAGTGCTGGAACTGTTACTCGCGGGAGAGGCTGTCGATGTGGTCGCCGTTGACCCACAGGTCGAGGACGCCGGACCGGCGGGACGTGTCGTCGGCCGC
>CBINJX010000558.1:0-4435 GCA_966251085.1 uncultured Verrucomicrobiales bacterium | reverse complement strand
GAGAGTGCTCGCCAGTCCTGCCCCATGGTCATTGCTACGCGTGGTCCCACCCACGTCATTGCGCTTACGGAAGATACCAGACCGGCGCAGATCAGCCCTGCCATGATCCGTCCGCCGGCTTCGCCAAAAATGTGGACTGCTGCGACATGTGCCACTTCAACCTTTCCTGCCATCTCGTTGAGTGGTGTCGTCTTCAGGAAGATCGCGTTTACTCCGAGATACAGCAGAGTAACGAGAATGGTGCCGATCGCTATTGAGAGCGGGACCGTTCGTGCCGGGTTTTTCACTTCACCAACGATGTAGGTGGAAGCATTCCATCCGGAGTAGGCGTACATCACGTAGATGAGGCTGACGGCAAAGGGGGCGCTTATGAGAAGCGATCCATCGCCTTCCGTCGGCAGAAGCGGGACTGGTTGGGGCTCCCGCACCAGGAATCCTGCTCCGATCAGCACAATGAGGAGCAGCACCTTGAGAAGGGTTGCCACATTCTGAAAGGCGCTTCCCAAACCGATCCCCCGCAAGTGGATCGCTGTTACCAGCGCCACTACCGCAAGCGACAGGGAGACGGAGGAGAGGGTTGGAAAAATCGTGTTCAGGTATTGTCCAAAAGCCATCGCCGCGAGTGCAATCGGCGCAGCAAAACCGACGGTAATGGAGATCCACCCTGCAAGAAAACCGACTGCAGGATGGAAGATGACGGAGAGGAAGTGGTACTCACCACCGGACCGTGGAAAGGTAGCGGCGAGTTCGCCGTACGCCAGTGCACCGCAGAGTGCACAGACCCCTCCAATCAACCAGAGTACCATAATGGGGAAGCCTGATGGAATCGTGGAGACCTGAAATCCCAGACTCGTGAAGATCCCGGTTCCAATCATGTTGGCAACCACAATGCATGTCGCTGTAAACAGCGAGATGCCAGCTACGGTTGCAGTAGTTGTCGGCTGCGCTTGAGCGGAACCACCAGTCGAATTTCGCGCGGTGGAAGACATCAAATGGCAATCGTAGCGGCGGGCAGCCGTGATTTTGTGGATCGACACTTTTTCGACGGTTCACAAAGATTCAGCGCTCTTATGGATAAAATCGTTCCTCTCATCTCCTCTGGTACTGCTGGACCTCTTGGTGTGCTGCATCTTCCCCGTCTTTGGTCAAAGGCGCTCCTTGGGGCCACTGGTAAACTCGCCGATGGCTATAAGGATATTGGGCCAGGATATGACCACATGGTCCTCCAGGGCCTCGGCATCGACCCGGAGAAAGCCCGCGCTTTCATTCGGGAGCAAAAGCCGACCTATACCGAATTTGAGGGATGGGTGAAGTCCTACCCTGGTGTGAAGCTCGACCAGGCGACGATTTTCAGGATCAATGCGGCAGTGTCCGGATATATCCACACGGATGACGTTCGGCAGGAGATTCTTGGATCATGCAACCTGCCTGATGATGGATCGGTAAATCCCGGTGCGATCGATCTGAATAACCTCGACGATTGGCAGACATTTCACGCTGCGGTCGCCAAAGCTTAACTTCCTGGCTGATTCTTGGGTGCTGCGTAATACCGATTGCGCAGCACCTTGTTTTCAGCGGTGGCAAAGTAGATGACTTTCGTGCGGTTATATAAAGGTTGACGTGTTCTCCCCGCAATCCACCTGCCGCTATTCGGGACGCACAAAAGCTTCTCGCAGCCGCCCTGATTCATTTGTTTGCTGATCCACTCTCTAAAAATTTATCCGTTATTGCTATGCCCAATCCTTGGACCGGAAAAGGTAACCCCTATACTCGACAGGAAGTTCGCGATCGCCTTCAAGCGTCACTAGACCGCGGCGAACCCATCATTGCTGCTGGTGCCGGCACCGGCATTTCGGCGAAGTTCATCGAGAAAGGCGGAGCCGACCTGATTATCATTTATAATTCCGGGCGATTCCGGATGAGCGGTCATGGCTCGACGGCAGGTATGATGGCTTATGGCGACGCCAATGCTGTCGCTATGGAGATCGGTGAGTACGAGGTGCTCCCCGTAGTCGAAGATATCCCGGTAATTTGCGGTGTTCATGCGACTGATCCGCGTCGGCGGATGTGGCATTGGCTCCTTCAGGTAAAGGACATGGGATTCTCCGGAGTAAACAATTTCCCGACTCACACCATTGTGGACGGTCACTTCCGCCGCGTATTGGAAGAGACCGGCATGAGCGTTAAGAAGGAGTATGAGATGGTGGCGCTCGCACGGAAGATGGACCTCTTCTCGATCGTGTACGTGGGATCTCCAGACGAGGCTAAAGCAATGGCGGAAGCCGGCGCTGACGCTATCATCGCCCACGTCGGCACGACGGTGGGTGGATCGATTGGTGTTACCGGTGCCACCTGCTCGATGGATGACGCTGTGGACCGTACTGAGGCGATCATCAAAGCAGGTAAGTCCAGCGGACGTAACGATATCTACTACCTCTGCCACGGTGGCCCGCTCGCATGGCCCGAAGACGCCCAGCAGCTCATGGATCGCGTGCCTGAGTGCATCGGCTTCGTCGGCGCAAGCTCACTCGAGCGTCTTGGCGTCGAGCAACCGCTCATGGATATTACAAAACGCTTCAAGGCGATTCGGACAGAAGGCCTGAAAAAGCGCTGATTCATTCGTTTTCTCACCCTTCATATGTCCTCTGAAGCCAGCGCCCCCCGCCGATTCGCACAGATTGATGATGCGATTCGCGAGACAAATGCCTGGACGAACAATGAGTGGCTCTGCCGTCCGGATATCGTGGATGCGGAGAAGCTCTTGCTCGTGCGTGCCAATATGGCACCGGGCCACTGTCATCCATTCCACTATCATCCCAACCGGGAGGAAATCATCTACGTTGTTTACGGACGTGCTGAGCAGTGGGTGGGGAATGAGTACCGGATCCTCCGCGCAGGGGAGATGGCGCACATTCCCGCTGGTGTGATCCATGGCACCTACAACCCGCACAAGGAACCGCTCGTATTCCTTGCTATTCTCTCCCCAGCGAAGCTGCCTGAAGAGAAGGCTTCCGAGCCGGATCCGGTGGACGTTGGAACAGAAGAGCCGTGGGCTTCTCTGCGAAAGGAGAAAGGACTACAGCAGTGTGTATGGGGTGATGGGCAGGTAGGTTAACCAACCTGCCTGAGTTCAATCTCAAGAGAGGCGCTTCCGCTGTGGAGGCGCCTCTTTCTTTTTGCGGTGGTACGGAGTGGCTCTTCAGAAGCGATCGTTATTTCGTTTCTATTGACTCTCCATTCGACGCGCGGCCTCTCCCGAGTTAAGTTCCGCCCCTTTTAGTCCAGAGCCCCTTATACGAGCCATGCCCAAGGTCTTCATCAAAACATACGGCTGCCAGATGAACGAGCGCGATTCCGAACAGGTGGCGCGCGATCTCATGGCTCGCGGCTACGAGATGACGCCGAGCGAGCAGGATGCAGACGTAGTGCTCCTCAATACCTGTTCAGTCCGGGATATGGCTGAGCAGAAGGCTATTGGGAAAATGGGAATGCTGGGCAGACTGCGGCAGAGTAAGCCCGAGATGGTCTTTGGTTTTCTCGGCTGTATGGCGCAGAGCAGGGGAGCCGAACTTACACGGGACATGGGGCATGTGGACCTGGTGGTCGGCACACAGAAATTCCATCGGGTTGCGGAGTATGTAGATCAGCTCGTGAAGCGACGGCAGGAACTCCGTGAGCAACTCATGGATGATGTCCGTTTTTCAATCGTCGATGTGGAGGAGGAGGCAGGTTCACAAGAGTCGATCCGGGAACACGTGCTCGATGAGCGGCAAGCGACGGCCTTCGTCTCCATTATGCAGGGGTGTAATATGATGTGCACCTACTGTATCGTGCCGTTTACACGTGGAGGAGAGCGTTCTCGGCGAATCGAGGAAATCGTTGCGGAAGTTCAGGGGCTGGTGGCTCGTGGTGTACGGGAGGTGACTCTTCTCGGCCAGATCGTGAATCTTTATGGACGGCATGAGTTTGAGAAGCGCGATGGCAAATCGCCCTTTGTCCAACTGATTGAGGCCGTCCACGCAGTAGAAGGGCTGGAGCGCATCCGCTTTACGTCACCGCACCCAATTGGCTTCCGAGACGATCTCATCAACTGCTTTCGCGATCTGCCAAAGCTGATGCCGCACGTCCATTTCCCGCTGCAGTCCGGATCGGACCGCATTCTCAAAGCAATGCACCGGGGGTACACGACTGAGAAGTATTTTACCTTGATAGAGAAGCTTCGAGCAGCCCGTGCCGATATCGCGATCACGACCGATATCATTGTCGGGTTCCCGGGCGAAACTGATGAGGACTATGCCGCGACTCGGGAGTTCGTTCAGCGGGTGAACTTCGACAATGCCTTTATCTTCCGCTACTCGAAGCGCCGCGATACACCTGCGGCGGAGATGGAAGATCAATTGCCGGAGGCGGTCAAGGAGGCAAGGAATCAGGATTT
>CBINJX010000557.1:0-4440 GCA_966251085.1 uncultured Verrucomicrobiales bacterium | reverse complement strand
CTTCCGTCGCGTAACTCGTCAGAGCCCCGCCTCTACACATCAGGCGATCGGCGGCGCGACCGCCTTGCCATTGAAGCTTTATTACACCTCTACCGTCACCGGCTGCACCGACGGCTCCACCCATTTCCCGTGCTCACGGATGAGATCCTTGAGACGGTCCACGGCTTCGGCTTCGGGGATGTTGAACTTCACGGCCTGCTTGCCGATGTAGAGATTCACCTTCCCCGGCGCGCCGCCCACGTAACCAAAATCCGCATCGGCCATTTCGCCGGGGCCGTTCACGATGCAGCCCATGATGGCGATCTTCACGCCTTTGAGATGTGACGTGGCGGCTTTGATGCGCGCGGTGGTCTCCTGAAGATTGAATAGCGTTCGGCCGCAGCTCGGGCAGGCAACATAGTCAGTCTTGAAAATGCGGGCGCCTGCGGCCTGGAGGATGTTGTAGCTAAGGCGGAGCGATTGACCGGGAGCTTGCTCGCCCTGCACGAGGACGGCATCACCGATCCCGTCACAGATCAATGAGCCGATATTTGCAGCAGCATTGAGCAAGGTGGGAAGGAAGTCCGCATTGGGATTCGTGCTCGGGACAAAGGTGTCCTTCAGCAAAATGGGATGCCGCTCCTGCACACGGGCAGCGAGGAGCCGGTAGGCGGCGATCGTCGGCAGATCGATACCGTCCTGCACGGTGACGAAAACCGCTTCCGGTAAAGCATTCACACGCTCCACCGCTACGGCATCACGGGGATCAATAGCGACCACGCCCGACTGCTCTACCACAATCTCCGGGCGATAATCCCCCAGCCGATCGAGCTTATGAGCGAGTGCGTTCCATTTCTCCTGACTGGTGACCACCCGCAGCGTCTCGTCCGCTCCGAGGTTCACACCGGCAACCGTGATCCGATTAGAGGCGCGGCGGCGGTAGGTGAAAGGATCAAATGAGAGCGCGTCCTGAAAATCCTGAGTACCGCCCACGGTACGGGCGTTGAATGGTCCCACGAGCGCCTGCGCCACGGGAATCTCGTGCACGCTGTCCTCCGTGAGCGAGACACGTACGGTGTCACCGATACCGTCATTGAGCAGCGAACCGATGCCGATCGCGCTCTTGATTCGGCCATCCTCTCCATCACCGGCTTCGGTCACACCGAGATGAATCGGATAATTCCAATCCGGCCCGAGCTCATTCAGACGCGCCACGAGGAGGCGGTAAGCGTTAATCATCACCTTCGGATTGCTCGACTTCATCGAGAAGACGAACTGGTGATAATCGAGATCCCGGGCGATCCGGGCGAACTCGATAGCACTCTCCACCATTCCGAGCGGCGTGTCGCCGTAGCGGTTCATGATACGGTCGGAGAGCGAACCGTGATTCGTTCCGATACGCATGGCGATCCCACGCTCCTTGCAGAGCTGTACAAGCGGAGTGAAACGCTCGCGAATACGATCGAGCTCCGCGGCGTACTGCTCGTCGGTGTACTCGATAATCTTGAACTTCTTGGAATCCGCGTAGTTACCCGGGTTGATCCGGACCTTGTCCACCCACTTCGCCGCTTCCATGGCCGCCTCGGGTTTGAAATGGATATCCGCTACGATCGGTACATCACAGCCCTGCGCCCGGAGACCGGCAACGATGTGCTGCAGGTTGGCGGCGTCCTTGACGGTCGGTGCCGTGATCCGAACGATCTCACACCCTACCGCCACGAGATCCAGCGTCTGCTGGATGCACTTTTCCGTGTCCATGGTGTCGCAGGTGAGCATCGACTGGACTCGGATCGGGTTCTCCCCGCCAATGCCAACTTTCCCCGCGCGGACCTCGCGGGTGATGCGGCGCTGATAGACGTAGGGTGAAGCGGTGTAGTTCATCGGAGCGGTTCGGCTGAAAAACGAAGCAGGGGAAGCAGAACGCTTCCCCTGCAAATGGCAAGTGTGAGTTGAGAGTTGGCAGTTGTTAGTTGAGAGCCGCTGACCGGCGGATCGGGAGGGTTTCCCGCTCTCCTTATCTCTCTATTCTGCCGGCGCGGGCGTTGCTGCCGCAGGCGGAGCTTCAGCCGGCTTGCCTTTGAAGAAATCACCCACGTCATAAAAGGTGACGTAGAGCATGAAGGTGATCAGCGCCAACGCACAGGCGGTCTGCACCCATTCCAAGGCTTTCGGATTCACCGGACGACGGCGCACCGCTTCGACAGCTGCCAGGGTGATGTGTCCACCGTCGAGCACCGGGAAAGGCAGCATGTTCAGGATCGCCAGGTTCACGTTGAAGAACACGCTGAAGGCAATCGCCAGACGCCATCCCTGATCCACCTCGAACAGCTGGTAATACACCTTCATAATGCCTACCGGGCCACTGAAGTGCTGCGCTTTGACATCGCTATTTGGCGCAGCGAGCGCATCGATCATGTTGCGGATGGTCACCACGGCATCGACTACCTGCTGCCAGGGACTCGGATGGACGAGTTCCATTTTACCCCATTCAACACCGACATGAGCACCGATCGGCTCTTCATCCGGCTTTGTCGGCTTCGGCGCCTCGGGAACAATGGAGGTCTCCACCGTCTGGCCATTGCGATCGATGGTCAGAGCCACCGGTTTGCCAATATTCTTCGAGAAAACCTCAAAGACGGTATCAAGATTGAAATGCGACTGACCGTTCGTGGCGGTGATTACATCACCTACCTGAAGTCCGGCTTTCTCAGCGGGTGAGCCCGGATCCACTTTACCGACCTGCGGTTTGATCCGCGGTCCGATCTGCACCTTCCTCAAGCTCTTACGCTTCCAGCTGGCGGTCTCTTCCTTGGTCCAGCCGACATTGAGGTCGAGAATCTGACCGCCTCGCTCGATCTTGAAAGGAATCGTCTCCCCTTCACTGCGGATGATGCGCCAGGTGACGCTCTCCAGCGGACCGAAGAACTTGCGGACCTTGTGTCCATCCACTTCAAGAATCTTGTCCCCCACTTCCAGCCCAGCCTTATCCGCCGGGCCACCCTCCATTACGTAACCGATCGTGGTGGTGTTCTCGATGTCGTTGGTCGGCTTACCGATTCCCCAGACAATCGCCGCCATCGCAAACGCCAGCAGTAGCGAAAAGAGAGGTCCCGCAAAGGCAACGATCGGCTTATCGAGCGGCTTCACCGGAGGGAGATTCTCCTTACGCTCCTCACTCTCGCCCTCGATCGTCTCCATCGGCGCCATCTGAGGCAGCTTCACGAAACCACCGGCCGGGATCGAACCCAGTGAGTACCAGACACCGTTAATCTTCTTCTTCCAGAGGGCTTTACCAAACCAGACGCCGAACTCATCGACGACCAATCCGCGCCACCGCGCCGCCAGGAAATGCCCGAGTTCGTGGACGATGATGATCAGGTTGAAGATCAGCACCACCTCAAACGCGATGAGGAGGAATTTGAGAACGTTTAGGAACATTGGGTGAATGACAAATAACTAGAGCCGGATGGCGGGGAGAGTGACCACAGACCATTGACAGACGCCTGACGTTCGAAATGCGCGCTTTGGCACCTGCCGCTGCATGCGAGCTTCATTCGTCATTAGTCGTTCGGGTGTGGCGGTTTATACTACATTGAGCAGCTCCGCTGCCCTTTGGCGCGCCCATTGATCGGCTTGAAGGATAACATCGAGCTCAGGCTGCGCAACGCAGCCGTGCTCACGCATCACCCGCTCCACCGTCTGCCAGATGGCTGGGAAGGAACAGCGGCGATCGAGGAATGCAGCCACCGCCACTTCGTTTGCGGCATTCAGGACGGCCGGAAGCGTACCGCCCGTCTCCCCGGCCCAGCAGGCGAGGTCGAGCGCTGGGAAATCTTTCCGCCGAGGCGCTTCGAATTCGAGCTTGGCCAGCTTCGCAAAATCGAGCGTCGTCAGGCTGTTCGGCACCCGCTCCGGCCAGGTCACCGCGTACTGGATCGGGAAACACATATCGGTGACCGAGAGCTGCGCCAGCACGGAGGAATCGATGAATTCCACCATTGAGTGCACGATGCTCTGCGGGTGCACGATCACATCCACGCGGGCCATCTCGACGTCGAAGAGCCAGCGCGCCTCGATCATTTCCAAGCCCTTATTGAAGAGCGTAGCGGAATCGATGGTGATCTTCCGGCCCATGTCCCAGGTGGGATGCTTCAGCGCCCGCTCCGGGGTGACATCCGCAAGTTGTTCAGCCGGAAGGGTTCGGAACGGTCCGCCACTGGCGGTGAGGATTAGCCGTTTTACATCCGCTGAGTCGCGTCCCTCGAGACATTGGAAGATGGCATTGTGCTCGGAATCGACCGGCAGCACCTTCACCCCTTTGCGACGGGCGGCGTTCATCACCGCCTCGCCTGCCATCACTAGGATCTCTTTGGAGGCGACGGCGATATCCTTGCCAGCTTCGATCGCGGCGAGGGCCGGACGGAGACCGGCGGTGCCCACGATGGAGATCAGTACCAGGTC
>CBINJX010000556.1:0-4443 GCA_966251085.1 uncultured Verrucomicrobiales bacterium | reverse complement strand
CTTGCCGCCATAGCGTCCGACGAACGATTTGGCGCTCCCTTTCGGGCTGCCGTCGTAGTCCTTCTTCGACTGGATCTCGAGTGTGAGTTTTTCCCCCGGCAATCCCTGTTCGAGCAGGACTACGGTCTTCGACGGAATGGCGACATCGTTCACCTTCACCCGCGCCTTGCGCCCTTCGGAATCCTTGCGGTGGAGCTTGGTATTGTAGGCGATGGCGAAAAGCGGATACCTCAGCTTTTTGTCTGATCCCGGGTAATCGGCACCGGGCACAAAGAGGAGATTTTCCTCCGTGTAAAAGTCGCGGGGCGAAGCGGCATAATCTCCCGCGCCCTTGCGACCGATCAGGCGAGGCAAAGCATTATACCAGGCGTCTTTCGCCTCCGGCTTCGCCGAATTCTCCCACGTGTCCTCCCCTGGTGCGTCCTCCTCCGGGAGCAGACCGTTATTCTGGCTCGTGTACGTCGCCACCGCTCCCCCGAGAGTGCGCATCCGCTCGGTCACTGATTGTTTGTGTGCCCTCTGGCGAATCGCGGTATAAACCGGAATTGCGATCGCCCCGATGACGATGATGATCGCCGCCACGACAACGGTCTCCATGAGCGTAAAGGCAGCGGTGCGACGGTGCGAATGGCCACTGCTGATCAGGTGAGTTTCGGAAGCCTTATGCGGGAGAAAGGTATCAGCATTCACTCAAAGCACTCTTTACCGACAGCCGCTCAGCTTTCAATCCGGCAGCTTCGTCATTCGTCATTCGCCATTTCCTTCCCCCAAATCGGCTCCCTTCCGCCGTCCCGGGATTGACATTCCCGGCACTTCACCACTGGTGGTAGCGCGATGGCATTCGCCAACAAATCCCCGACCCTCGCCACCTACCTCGCCCCGCTTGCCGGCAGCCTCTGGATCTTCTTCCTCATCCTCAGTGTAATCGTTGCGCCGGTATGGGCGCTCGATCTCGGCGAAGCGCAGATCCGCGGCACAATCCGCGTCAAAGAGCTTCAGGCTGCTCTGCTGTGGTTGTCGGGAATTGCAGATATTGCATGGCTTACAGTCGCTGCAATCATCACCTATTCCAGTATTGCAAGGAGCGTTGGACTCGCTACGGCGCGCCGATGGGCGCTGCTGGTGCTGGGAATCAGCTGGTTGGCGGGTGCACTTTCTGCCTGGAGCGGCTGGCCGCTTGGCCCGGTTTATTTCACCGGGCGGCTCGGTTTTCTGATCGGCCCCGTTTCCGTCGGTTGGCTGATTCTCTGGTGTGTGGTCATCCTCGGTAGTCGCGATCTGATTCTCTCCATGCTTCCACGTGCAAGCCATGCCCAAGTCGCCCTGCTCACGGGAGTGCTGGCGGGCCTGACCGATCTCAATCTCGAATCCCTTGCATCCAAGACCAGAGCATGGTGGCTCTGGATAAAAGCCCCTGCTTCAGGACTTCCGCAGATGATCCAAGCACCACTGATGTGGTTCCTTATCGCGCTTTTACTGGTCTCCTCATTCGATGAAGCGACAACAACAACGTCGCTCCACGGTTCCCAAAAAGCGCTCAGGTATTCGTGATCCTCAATTTTCTCCTGCTGCTATCCCATCTGGGCAACCTGCTTCGGTTGTGAGGTTTGCGCCGCCGTTCGTCCGCGCTACCATTTCCCGAACTCTCTGCTAATCTTCTTCCGCATGTCCCGCTCAGGCCTGTTCCAACTGATTAAACGTGCTCTCGGGCACGAGCCAAGTCTCCATCCGGTAGATCGCCAGATGGCCAAACATTGGATCAAACAGCGCCTGATGGCGGTTTACCCGGAACTGCGCAATAGTCCGGCAGCCTTGGAGAAGGCATATCAGGCATTGAGCCTCGAGGCGCGTCCGGGCTCAAATCCCAGTGAACCGGAGACCGTTTACGAGGTGAAGCTCCCGGGCCGCGAGCCAGAACCGTAGAGGTGGTTGAGGGTTCATGGTTGAGCGATTGGAAATGGCGGCTCGGAAAACTTGTGATGAGTTTCGGCGGAAGCCTTCTTAATCCTACTCATAATCTTATTCCTACTCCCCTTTCTGCCCTCCGAAGGCAGGGGCGTGTAAGATGAGTAGGATTAAGAATCAGAGTAAGTCTAAGAAGATTCCTCCGACACTCCCTCCACACTCGATCCGGAAAAAACAAAACCTCCACCATACTCGGTGGAGGTTTCGCAAAGCTTGCGATATTCGCGGTCCGTTAAAACGGGATATCGTCTTCGCCGACGTCGAGGTCTGGATCTGCCGGAGGACGTGGCGGTGGTGCCGGCCGGCCCATTGGCTTGCGTGCGGGGGCGGCGGCGTATCCTCCCTCGGAGTATTCTCCACCTCCACCACCTCCACCTGCCCCGCCATCACGAGAACCGAGGAGCTGGAGGTTTTCACCAACGACTTTCAGCTTCGAGCGCTTCTGCCCCGTCTGCTTGTCGTCCCAGGTATCCAATTGGAGACGGCCCTCGATGTAAACGGGACGGCCCTTCTTGAGATATTCGCCTGCGATTTCAGCCTGACGTCCCCAGAGGGTGACATCGATGAACGTGACTTCCTCCCGGCGCTCCCCCTGATCGTTGGTCGAGATCCGGTTCACCGCCAGGCCCACCTCAGCGACCGCAGTACCCTTGGGTGTATATCTGATCTCGGGATCGCGAGTGCAATTCCCGATCAGCATTACCTTGTTCAGATTGGCCATGACTCAGGGGTGAGTGGGATCGGCGAGCTTATTCCGCCTTGGCGACTGCCTTCTTGGCAGAAACCTTGAGGTACTGCTGACGATATACGTCGTCATCGAGACGGAACTTCGCTTTGAGGCGCTCGATTGCAGCGGGCTCGCTCTGGAAAATAACGTTCACGTAGTAGCCACTGCTCAGCGGGCCGGCAACGTAGGTGAAATTGCGGCGATCCATCTTCTGGATCTGCTCGATCTGGGCGCCTTCCTTTTTGAACTCATCTTCCAGACGATCGATGATTTCCTTGGCGCTGTCTTCGGTACCAGTGACGTTGAGAATGAGGAGTCCTTCGTAACGGTTTTTCATGTTCTGATTGGTTGGTAACTTTAGTTGTAAGCATTCATGGCTGCTTGCAAGCCGTGACTCTGCGCATGTGCGATCCCACTGACCGCTCGTGCCAGCGCCTCTTCCATTGCGGGCCGCTCGTCCGGAGCAAATTTGCCGAGGACATGTCCCACGGCCTCTCCCGGATTCGGCGCCCCGATTCCGACCCGGAGACGGGCAACATTTTGGGTGCCAAGGTGATCAATCACCGATTGCAGCCCTTTCTGTCCCCCGGCTGAACCACTCGGCCGGAACCGCAATTTTCCAAGTGGCAGAGCCATATCATCGGCAACAATGAGCACCTGTGCCGGATCGATCTTGAAAAACTGCGTAAGCGCCCGCACGGACTGACCGCTGCGGTTCATGTAGGTTTGCGGCTTGCAGAGAAAGACGTCACCCATCCGGGCAACTTCCGCATGCCATGCCTTGTCTGCACGGAACTCGGCACGCGCGTCAGCGGCGATATGATCCACGATCATAAAGCCGACATTGTGACGCGTGTCGCGATACTCACGACCAGGATTTCCAAGTCCCACGATGAGGCGGAATGTTGGCCCTTCTGAGTTCGCAGACATCTGTTGCGCGCGTGCCGCCGTGAAGCGTGCAGGCGGTTACACTTTCACCTACTAGGCGCCTTCCGGAGCCGCGCCGCCTGCTGGAGCTTCAGCAGAGACAGTCGGAGGAGCCACACGAAGAACCGTCACATCCTGGTCACCACGGACCGATACGCCAGCAGGCAGCTGGAGGTCGCGAACGTGAACTGCGTCGTTGACATTGAGATTGCTTACATCGACGCGGACGATCTCAGGCAGATCTTTCGGAGTGCACTCCAGTTCCACCGAATGCAGGAGGATCTCGAGGATGCCACCGTAGGTCTTTACACCGACCGATTCACCCACCGGCTCAACCGGAACCTGCGCATGAATCTTCTCGTCGGCGGAAACCGCATGAAAATCGACGTGAAGGACGCTGCCACGGACTGGGTCGTGCTGAACTTCCTGGATGATTGCCAGGCGATTGCCGCCCTGGCCGCCAGCGATCTCGAGTTCGACGACGAGATGCTCACCAGTTGCGTGCGAAAGAAGGTTCTCGATCTCCCGTGCGTTCACCTGGAGATTCTCCGGCTGCTGCTTGGCGCCGTAGATGACAGCTGGCACGAGCCCCTGCTGCTTGATTTTCTTCACGGCGGATCGCCCAGCCGAGGTGCGCACCTGCGCTGCGAGTTTCAGTTGTTTGGCCATAGGTGGTTAGACTTTTTCAGTTTCGCTGATCTTGAAAAGAGACGAGACGGATTCGTCGTCGTGGATTCGCTTGATGCCCTCCCCGAGCAACTCTGCAATGCAGAGCGAAGTGATCGGAAAGCCGGGGTCCGGTCTGCCTGGAACGCTATTGGTCG
>CBINJX010000555.1:0-4451 GCA_966251085.1 uncultured Verrucomicrobiales bacterium | reverse complement strand
CGTCCGCATCACCCTCCCATGCCCACGCGTGCACAGTCTTGCCCGCACGCTGACGCACACTGCCGAGGGGGGTGAAGGGCGGTTGCGGTACGATCCCGGTTTCTTCCTGGAATTCACGTTGTGCGGCGGCGAGGGAGTCCTCGCCGTCGTTGATTACTCCCTTGGGAACAGTCCACGCCCCGTCATCCCGTTTGGCCCAGAAAGGACCACCGGGATGAGCGAGGAATACCTCGAGCGTTCCGCTCGTCTGTCGGTAGAGCAAAAGCCCAGCGCTGATATTGCCGCGTTTCATTCTACCGCAGCATTAACCAGCTTACATGAAGTACTCAAACTCCCGTTCACTTCCCATGCGGCGGCGGATGCGGAAAATGTGCGCCGGTTTGTCCGGGGTGAGGTGGATGTAATTGCGCCGGCCGCTCCAGAGATACCGCTCGTCGTGGAGGAGATCGTGCACCTGATAGGTCTGTCCCTCGATCCAGCCAAACTCCTCCAGCGGCACGTGAATGTAGGAATCCTGCGCATGGAACGGATCCAGTGAGACCACGATCAGCAGGATGTTATCCCGCGCCTCGGTCATCTTCACGTAGTAGAGCACCAGATCGTTTTCCGCCTTTTCAAAGCGCAAATTGCGCAACTGCTGCAGGGCACGGTTTTCGCGGCGAATCCGATTCAGCCGGGTAATGTAATCCTTGATGTTTCCCGGCGCATTCCAGTCGCGCTCCTTCCACTGGTACTTCTCGGATTCCCAGTACTCCTCCTTGGCGAGTTGCTTGTAATCGTTGTCGCAGAGGTGGAGGAACTGGCGCACGTCACCGGCGGCATCCCACTGCTCCTTTTTGATGCCCGCATTCTCACACAGCTCGAAGCCGGAGTAGATCCCGTAAATCGGCGACAATGTAGTCGCGAGCACCGCGCGAATCATGAACGCGGGACGTCCTCCAAACTGCAGGAAGCTCGGCAGGATATCCGGGGTATTCGGCCAGAGATTCGGCCGCATGTACTCGGCGGATTCACTCTGGGTCAGCTCAGTGAAGTACTCCGTGAGCCCCAGCTTCGTATTGCGCCAGGTGAAGTAGGTGTAGGAATGGGTGAAGCCGGCTTTTGCCAGCGCACGCATCATTTTCGGACGCGTGAACGCCTCGGAAAGGAAGATCACATCCGGGAACCGTGACTGAACCTTGGAGATCATGTACTCCCAGAAGCTCACAGGTTTCGTATGCGGATTATCGACGCGGAAAATCCGCACCCCGTGTTCCGCCCAGAAAATGATCACGCTCGTCAGCTCGTCCCACATCGCCCGCCAGTTCGGGTTGTGGAAGTTCATCGGGTAGACGTCCTGATACTTCTTCGGCGGGTTCTCGGCGTATTTGATCGTGCCGTCGGGGCGCTGATAGAACCACTCCGGGTGCTCGTGGACGTAGGGGTGATCCGGGGAACAGTTGATCGCGAAGTCCAGGGCGACCTCCATGCCGCGTTTGTGGATCTCACCCACGAGCCAGTCGAAATCCTCCAGCGTACCGAGTTCCGGCGCGACATCCTTGTGACCGCCGCCGTTCGGGCATTTCTGATGCCGGTTGCCGATGGCGTAAGGGACACCGGGTTCACCCGGCTCGCAGGTTACGGAGTTGTTCCGTCCCTTGCGTGCCGTGATTCCGATCGGGTGAACCGGCGGGAAATAGATCACATCGAAGCCCATCGCCTTCGCATCATCCACACGAGGCAGACAGTCGCGGAACTTCGATCCCCGGTCGCCACGGCCTTCCGCACTGCGCGGGAAGAATTCATACCACTGGGAAAAGAGCGCCCGCTCACGGTCCACATAGACGCGCGGATAGCTGCCGTGACACTCGGGATGAACGTTACCCTCAACCATTGCGGTCACCTCCGGTTCATCGAGACGGAACTCCGTCGATTCGCTCCGATCGGCATAAGCGGTCATCAGCGCCTCCAGCTCGGGCAGATGCGCGATTTCGTTCACTTCAGCCGGAGTGCCCTTGCGAATGCGGGTGCCGAGCTCAGTCAACCGATCCGCATCGCGCTTCTGTTTCCGTTCCGCAGCGAGCTTCGCTGCTTTCTCCACAAACTGCGCCCCCTCCAGCGTCTCACTCTTCAGATCATCCTGCCCGGCCTGGAACTTCGTGGAATACTCATGCTGCCAGGTGAGGAAAGTGTCGCCCCATGCCTCGATGGTGAACTCATAGACCGTGTTCTCGAAGAACGAACAGGTGGCGCACCACTGATCCTTGTTCCACCGGTCAGTGATCTTCATCGGCGTCTCATGCCATTTCTCTGTGCCCTCCTTCCTCCACTTCAGCACGGCAGAGACGATATCGTGGCCGTCCTTGAAGACATCCGCCTCCACGGTGAGGTCCTCGCCCACGGCGCGTTTGATCGGATAGCGGCCTCCATTGACCAGTGGACGGACGTTTTCGATGACTACAGTAGGCGGATGCAATTTCATAAGCGGTTGATGTCAGCCAAGTAGAATCGCGATTTCGCCAGATAGCTGCGCGCGCTCAAGGGTAAAGCTCTTCGTTAAAAAAGAAACGGCAGCGCTCCAGGGGAGTGCTGCCGTTGGTAAAATGATGGATTTCGGTGGGAAAATGACGAAATCCGAATGTCGAATGACGAAAGAATGACGAATCTCGAAGCTCGAAAGGGCGGGGCTCTACTTCGTCATTCGAGCCTCGGACTTCCTTCGGATTTCGTCATTCGTCCTTCGTCATTCCCCCGCCGCGCGCCATCAGCTCGTCAATCAGCTCGCGCACCTTCTCCAGCCCGGAAATCCTCTCCACCACTTCCCTGAGCGACTTCAGCGCCACAGGGATGTGCTGTAGGAAATGCGGGCGATCCTTCACGAGGCCGAGGAATCCGTAAGCGCCCAGCGCCTGCATCAGGCGCTGCATCGCGCAGAGATCGTAGATCTCCGCAAAATTCTCCGGCACCTCCACGCCGAGGTCGCGGCTCTGTGCCACGTAGTAGGCGAGCAGTTCCTGCCTCTCGGCCGTGGTGAGCGGCACGTATGGATCGTACAGCAGAGACGCCAGATCGTACTGCACCAGCCCCGGACGCATCCCCTGAAAATCGATCAGGGCTGCGGCGTCATTCTTGATCACCACATTCTGCGACTGGAAATCGCGATGCACAAAGGACCGCGGCAACGCTGCAAGCTGCTCGGCGATTTCATGCAGCCGCGCACGGCAGCAGCGGGCATCGAGTTCCGACTCGGAAAGATTGAAGAACCGGCCGAGGCAGTTCTCGATGAAATAGTTCTGCTCCCAGCGGTAAAGATCCGCATCGAATTCCACCTGGAGCTTCGGCGCGTTGAGCGCGGTCGCGTACGCCGCATGGGCGCGGCTGTGCAGGGCGAGCGCCTGATCGAGCGTGCTCTGGTAAAGCGCACGACGCACCGGCCACGCCTCCTCACGATAGCTCCAGAGATCGCGCTCCCCGAGATCCTCCATCCAGATCAGCCCTTCGGCTTCATCGTGGAAAAAAATCTCCGGCACGCGCACTCCGACTTCGTGCAGAAAACGAGCGATCGCCACGTAGTGCCGATTCTCATCCTTCTGGTTGCCGTATTTGACCAGAATGAGCGAAGCCTCGGCTCCCATCTGCATCCGATAAAATTTCCGGTCCGACCCACCCTTCTCGAGCGGCTCGATACGAATGCGCGCGGCGTCGAAACGCGGAAAACGCGTTACAGTCTGGGTAATGAGCTGGGCGACCATTTCTGCGGAGAGAGGCAAGGGGATGGGGATGTGCAGCAGGTAAGGCAGTTTGTCAAAGGTCGGCCTGTGAATGCCGGCCACTCACGAGCGCGCCTTCGGTGACGACGCATTCGGTGAGGTCACTGTCCGATGCAAGTTCCGCGCCGGGCCAGATAATAGTATCATGTATGCGTGCCCCTGATGCAACTTTCACATTTTCCCCGATAGCACTCGCGCCAGTAATAATAGCATCAGGCGCAATTTCCGCACCGGGAGCGATCCATGGGGCGGGATGGGTGAGGGGAGTGATGCCGGAAGCCAGCAGCGGAGTGCCTGCCGCGATCTCGCGGTGGACGGCGAGATATTGTTCCCGGTTCCCCAGATCCCACCAGTGGCCGTCATCTACGATCACGCCGCCGAGTTTGGCGCCACTGCGGATCATCTCGATAAAGATCGGGATTACGCTGATCTTTGTCGCCGCGGGAATGCGCGCGAGGAACTCCGGGCTGACAATGTAGATCCCGGTAAACAGATACCGCGGCTCCTCCTCCGGATGCACCCGGCGGCCGATGTCGCGGATCAATCCAGTCGATTCATCCAGCGAGACCTGCAGCGGACCATCTTTCGACCGCAGCACCAGCGTCACCTCGTTCTCATGCTGAAGGTGTGTGCGGATCGCCATCTCCAGCGGCAGCGTGCTCAGGATGTCGCCGTTATAGACAATGAACGGCTCCCCCCCGA
>CBINJX010000554.1:0-4460 GCA_966251085.1 uncultured Verrucomicrobiales bacterium | reverse complement strand
CTACTGTCGCGCTCAAAGGGTTGATATTCGATGCACACCACCAGCCGGTGCGCAATTCAGCAGGAGAGATAGAGGGGATGCTGGGCGTGGCAGTCGATACCACGGAGCGAAAACGCGCTGAAACAGCACTGCAAGAGCAGAAAGAGGTTCTTCAGACGATCTTCAACCACATCCCGGTCATGATCTCGTTCTGGGATGGAAACGGTGGATTCAAGTTGGCCAACCGTGAATGGGAGCGGGTAAACGGAATGACAGTGGCGGAGGCACAAGCCGCGCCCAATATGATTACCAATCTCATCCCCGCTCCGGAGGAGTACCAGCGGATCCTGGATTTTGTTCGTGAGCCCCCAGCAGGAGAATGGGTGGATTTCAAAACGAAGTTTCGTGATGGGCGTGTATTGGATACACTATGGACGAGTGTCCATTTGTCCGACGGCACCCGGATCGCGCTCGGGGTGGACATTACGGCGCGCAAACAAGCGGAGAAAGAACTCGAGTCGCGGCTTCGCCAGCAGGCGGCAGCAGCGGCCTTCGGCCAGAAGGCGCTCGCAGGAACTGACATTCAGGCACTATTTGATCGCACGGCAGCGCTGCTCTCCGAAACACTCGGCACCGAATATTCTGCGATAGCCGAACTCGTGCCGGGCGGTGAGTTTGTAACCTTCCGGGCGAGCACGGGATGGGAAGGCTATTGCACCGGGAAGACGCTCGTACCTGTCAGTGACGACTCCTATGCATGCTATGTCCTGCGGTCACGTGAACCGGTGATCATAGAGGATTTCAGAACTGAATGCCGATTCAAGGCACCGTCGTTCATCCATGAGCACGGTGTCCTCGCCGGAATGAGTGTAATCATCGGTTCTCCTGAGAAGCCATTTGGCGTGATGTGCGTGCACTCGTGCACCCTTCGGCAATTCACTCAGGATGATGTGAATTTCCTGCAGACGGTGGCCAACGTGCTCGCTTCTGCCATCGAGCGCAGCCGGGCGGAAGAGATCGTACGAAGCGCAAAGGAAGAGGCCGAGCGTGCGAATCGTGCAAAAAGTGAGTTCCTCTCGCGAATGAGCCACGAGCTGCGCACCCCGCTAAATGCAATTCTTGGCTTCGCCCAGCTGCTCGAACTCGAAGATTTCACAGGAGAAATCCGGGACAACGTTGAGCAAATCATCAAAGGCGGTCGCCACCTTCTGGAGCTAGTCAACGAGGTGCTCGATATTGCACGGATCGAAGCGGGGAAATTCGCACTTTCGTTGGAGGTGGTGAACACCCAGGAGGCGATCGAGGAAGCCATTCGACTTGTGGCTCCTTTAGCTTCCAAATACCACATCCGGCTGGAATGTGACCCGGCAACTTGCAACGTGTATCTGCTCGCGGATCGGCAGCGCATCCGGCAGGTGCTTCTGAATCTCCTGTCGAACGCGATCAAATACAACTGCGAGCACGGCAGGGTACGGGTTTCATGCAAGTACAGCCTCCCCGACGTTGTACAGATTGCTGTGGAAGACACGGGTATTGGCATCGCAGAGGAGGACCTGCCGAAGCTTTTCATGCCTTTCGAGCGACTCGGTATGAACCGGAGAGATACCGAGGGATCTGGTATCGGGCTCGCGCTTTCAAAGCGGCTGATCGAGTTGATGAACGGCAGAATCGGCGTGGACAGCGTTGTCGATCAGGGCAGCACCTTCTGGATCGAACTCCCGGCCGCAGAGAATCCGCTGCAAGACGAAGAGGTCCACGGGCATCAGGCACTCTCGACGGCTCCGCAGGTACACCAGCATACATTGCTTCACATCGAGGATAACCTTTCAAATCTCAAGCTCATCGAGCGCATCCTCACCCGCCGGCCAGAGATTCATCTGATTGCTGCAATGCAGGGGCAGCTTGGACTTCAGTTGGCGAGAGAGCATCGCCCGGATCTAATCGTGCTCGATCTGCACCTGCCCGATCTGAATGGCGATGATGTCCTGCGGCGGCTGCGTAGTGATGACGTCACCCGCGAAATCCCGGTGATCATGTTAAGCGCTGATGCCACCCCGGGCCAAGTCGAGCGACTGATTGCAGCAGGCGCATTCGAGTACCTGACCAAGCCGGTTGACGTACCGAAATTCCTGACGCTGCTGGACCAGTTACTCGACGGGAAACAAGACGGGCTGAAAGGCAATTGAGAGCAACCAACGGGCGGGGCGCGTGAAGGTGGTGAAGAAAGTGCGCATGATGATTGCGCACTGAGATCTCTCCATGTCTCGCAGAGGGGCGCTTGCGCCGTAGCGCAGTCATCCTGACTGCGGGTGACCGGAGCATCCTTGCTCCGAGTCCTGAGATCTTCACGAGCGGCTCACAAGCTACCCTGCGTCTCTTTCTGGATACCTCAGAACTGGCACGGTGACCAGCCTCCGAGCAGGATGGTCGGGGCACCCGCAGACAGGGATGTCTGCGCTACGGCGCAAGCGCCTCCTCACCCATCCGGTGCATTGGATACTATCAATTCTCAATCCGCATGCTGCCCCGTAAAAACACGAGCGATGGCATTTCTGAGGACATCAACGGTAATCGGTTTCCCTACAACCAGGTCGATAGCATTCCCACCGTCCTGCGGCCGTTCATCCGCGCCAAATCCCGTCAATAGGATGACCGGCCGTTCCGGCGCAATCTTCTTCAGGGCCACCGCGAGTTGACCACCACTCATCCCAGGCATCGATTGATCGGTAATGACCAGGTCGAAATTGGCTGTACGTACACGATCCAGCGCCTCCTGACCGTTGGCGGCAGCCTCCACGAAATGGCAGTCCTGCTCCAGATACCATGTGATGATCTCACGAATGAATGGCTCATCATCGACCAGAAGAATTCGCAAGGGCCGAGCCAACAGCACTTCGGTTGCGCCGGATTCTTTCTCAGGAGGCAGTTTGGCCGGAAAGCAAAACCGAAAGGTCGTACCAACACCAAGCTCACTCTCAATGGTCATCGTCGCCTGATGACGCTGTGCGATGCCATAAACCATTGCCAGCCCCATGCCTGTTCCACGGTCCCCCTTGGTCGTGAAAAACGGCTCCAGGCACCGTCGGCGAACCTCCTCCGTCATTCCCGAACCGTTGTCCGAAATCTCGAGAACGACGTGTTCCCCTTCATTGCGGGTTCGAAGAATGATGATCCCATCACGGGGCATCGCATCGACCGCATTGAAAACGAGATTGGTAAGCATCTCGCGAAGCTCCGCCGCATTGCCTGAAATTGGAGAGATCGGCTGCGTTTCCACCTGGACAGAGATGGTGACACCCCGTTTCTGAGCCTGACCTTTCCATTTCGGCTCGGTCAAACCAACCGCCTGGTCGATAAGATCGTTGATGTTGATGTACTCCAGGAATTCATCCTCGTCTGGTGAGCGGTGAAACTCACGGAGTCGGCTCACCATTCGTGCACCGTCTTGAGCCGCGATAATCATCGTCTTCAGGTATTCCCGCCGCTGCTGCGGTCGCGAGGCTTCGTCCTCGGCCAGAAGCACCTCACCAAAGCCGAGGATGATACTTAGCGCATTATTGAAATCGTGAGCGATACCACTCGCCATCGTGCCGAGTGCGCTCAGGCGCTCCTGTTGTACGAGTTTGTCCTGCGCGGTCTGCAACTCCACAAGGGCTTGCCTCAGTTCAACCGTGCGGTCGCGCACCTCCTCTTCGAGGTGTTCATTATGGCGTGCCAGCTCGAGATGAAGACGACGTGTGTGCAGGAGATTCCGAATGCGAAGCATCACCTCCGCATGATCGAATGGCTTCGTGAGAAAGTCTGTCGCCCCCGCTTCTAACGCCCGCAGCTTGGTCTCGGGAGTCGCGTCCGCAGTCAGTACAAGGATCGGAAGGAACGTTTCTTCCGGGATGCTCGCCCGGAGCTGCGACATTACCGCCAGTCCATCGAGAAATGGCATATGCAGATCCAGCAGGATGAGGTCCGGCGCAAACTCGGTGAAGATCGCAGCGACTTCACGGGGATCAGTAGTGCTGCGGAACTCGAAATCGCTGGTCTTCTTCAACAACCTCTCGAGTACACGCACGTTTACGAACTCGTCATCGACAATCAAAATCCGCTGACGGCGCGTATCTTCATCCATGGCAATCTGGTAAATTCAAAGCGGGTATTCCTAACGGCTTCAGTCCGATATTACTGCAGATGCGCCAGCTTCTAAGCTAATTTTCAGCAGAGCGACACTGGAAGATTCGGCAGCGCCGCACCACATGCGTCCGGAGACGGGCGTCAGAGATAGGGGTAGGCATCCAGCCTGCCAGCGATGCTACCAGCAACATGGGCGATCTCTGGCCTCCCTCGCAGGTGAAATATGCATCACGCGTGCATGGGAGGAGAGCGTGTGCCTCCGGAGCGGTGCTCTCCAGGTTCGCAGTGCTGGGTGGCTTGGGTGGGTGTGACAGGGGCGGCGTCCACCTCGCGCAGGCTGGAAGCCCACGCCACTC
>CBINJX010000553.1:0-4469 GCA_966251085.1 uncultured Verrucomicrobiales bacterium | reverse complement strand
GCCCGCGTCGAGGTGGGCACGGTAGCCATTCGCGGCGTCTTTCAATGCCGCAGCGTTGAAGTGGCGGTAATGCCGTTCGACAAAAGCGGATACCGAATCTGCACGCAGCGTTGCGTCCTTCTCCGCGGAAACAACTGATGGGATCGTTTTCATGGGATATTGTGGAAGTTGAGGGTTCCGCGTGACTCCCTGAAAAAACGAAAAGCCACGCGCTGGGAGCTACGGATCTCGGCAATCCGCCATCGCTCCAAACAGGTGGCTACCTCAAACGATATTCAGCCGAGTGATGCCGTCAAGGACTGTACTGGATTAAAGGACTGCCTAAGCACGCGAGGTAGATACGGTGTCGCCTCCCGCTTCTACTCGGGACACCTGCGACCGGGCTCGCCATCAGCAATGTCCCCCGCTTAGAACAGCCGCATGAGGTCCCTGGTATTCGCCGTTATTTTGTCGTTTTCCTCGTTCGCCGCTTTTGCAGCCGAAGTCGCATCGGTCAACTTCGATGCGATCAAGGACGATCTTCGTAAATACTACCTCGCAAAGCCCGAGAATGCGAAACTGAAGAAGCAACTCGAAGAAGCGGCAAAGGAGGAGAAAAAGCAGATGGAGAACATGCAGAAGATGATGAGGGAGAACACCAAATCGATCGACCTCTCCGAGATCATGGCAATGGGAGAAGCCGCTTCCCGCTTCGAGTTGGAGAATGAGATGGATGCGGATCTCAAAAAGGAACTGTATGTGATCATCAGCGGACTCGGGCTGAAGTATGATCTGATCTATGATTCCTCAGATACCGAGGCGATCATCTATTCCAAGACACAGATCAATGACGTCACCCCTGCGGTGAAGCAGGCAATTATCGATTTCCAGAAGAAGAAGTAGGTCTTCGCGGGTACCCGGAGAGAGAAAGCGTCGCATCAGTCTTGGCCTGAAAGGCCAAAGGGAACATAACCCAGGGCAAGACATGCTGAATCCCGCAGTCGCGGGAGCAGGAAATGCAGCTCCGGAGTCGAGCTGTGCTGCACTGTTTTCAAACGTTTCCACCGAACCGAATCCAACTCGACAGACGTGCTGACTCTTCGCATTAACAGCCAGAATGCAACCCTCGCGGATTCCAGTTCACTGTGTCTCTTTGATCTTTTGCATTCTGGGCCTCTTCGTCTCCGGGTGCAGCAGTCCTTTCGTCTATTACAAGCACACGGCTGGACGGCCTCTGAAGGTGGCGGTTAATCCGAATGTTCAGCTGAATGAGCGCATGGCGATCATCGGGCTGAAACAGAATTTCGGTGCAGCCCTTGCGATGGCGCCGGGAGTCGGAGCAATCGGGAAGGCAGCAGGCACTGCGATGCGGAATAGCGAGATGCAGTGGGAACCTGTGCCGCAGGAGGTCGTGAAGGAGACCTTTCTGGGGACATTCACGGCGGGGCTCAAACAGGATCCGCGGTTTCAAATTGTACCAGCGAGTCAGGCGGAAGCGATGTTCCACTTCAAACTGAATGCGGCTTTCAGCACCGTGGGCGCTTTCGATTCGGACCTCTCCGGACTGATCATGGCGGAAAGCGAACTGCGCAGCCGTGATGGAGCACGCCTCTGGCGCAATGTGCCGCACGTTGACGATGTCGCTAATCGGGAGCGGCACGATGCTGAACTGGTGCGGAAGGATGCGGCGTTTCGGACGCGCGTGCTGGAGAAGACCGCCCGGGACGTCGCGCAGGAGCAGTTGGCTCACTTGCGAAGGAAGCGGTAAGCAGGGATGAATTGGCAACCTGTGCCCTGCCTCTGTTTCCGGACATCATCCGCCGCGATCCGGAGTTCCGGACCCGCACGCTTTTGGTGACCGTGCGCGACGTAGCCGAGGAGCATCTCGCTGATCTGCGGCGATGAGTGAGGGCGACTGCACACACGGCGGTAGGGCGGTCGGGCTCAAGGTGGAGGGTGGGGCGGAGCGTTGGCGTGTGGATGAATCAATAGGCCTGCCGCCCACCGCCTCCGCCCGTGCCGGAGATTGGAGGCGGCACGTCCCTCGCCTGAAGCTCGGGACAGAGCCGCCTCTACACCATATTCGTGGGAGCGCTCGCCGGCAGTCCTCGCCCTCTCAGTCGAAATTATTGGGCTCGTCGCGCAGCTTCACGCGCGGCCTGAACCGCAGGCAGGAGCAAGGCCACTCCATCTTGTTCCACTTGAGCGGTTAACGAAAGCTCACCCGGCAGCGGAGCGGGTTTGGGTGAGGTGGATGCATTGCTTTGCTCAAATCCTACGACTGCGACCAAAAGCCTCACACTTCCGTCACCAAACCGGTACTGCTCAGGGACAGCAGAGAAATGGAAGTCCTGCATCGTCACCTTCCCCGCGCCAGATGCAGTTCCAGAGGACGGAGAGGAAGCCCTGACGCTACTGATGAGGATGTCTTCCAGCTTGACGGTGTATCCCGTCCCCTGCGGGTCCGCAGCAAAGATCATGATTTGTAATCCCGAGGAAGCGTTGGGCTGCCGCTTCTTTACCTCCGCGATCTGTAAGGCCGTGAATGAAATGGAGCCACCTTCCTTCAACTTCACGGGCGTATAGACGAGCTTCCGGGTGGAAGGCAGCCGGAGCACCTCAGGGACCGCGAGGTTCATCGTTTGCACATCAACGCCTTGGGCAACTGTGAATGGCGCCACGGCGGAGATGAGCAGTGCGACCAATGCGAGAGACAAAACCTTAGCCATGCTCAATAGCATGAGTCACGTTAACAATCCGATTCAATATATATTTCACCCTGGATCATCCAACCAGAGAACCGCCTTCCGGCAGAATCCTGCGGTAAACCGTAAGGAACACCTCTCGTCTGAGAAGAGACCAACCTTTGGCTGCAAGAGATGAGTTGATCTTCGGAAGGGATGTTTCGATCCGGGAACGGAATAGGCTGAAATATTAAGCCCCCATCGCACTCCGCGGCATGAAGGTTGAATACGACTGGCAAGGAGGAGAGAATGTCGAGTGGGCCAGGCGATCAGTTGCTGTCTCCCCTTCTCTGGAGTCACGGATTTCACATCCGCTTTCTCAGCAAGCAAAATACCGGACCGGACCTGAGCTCGACGTTGATCAATCCCGAGGCTGCGCGGAACGAGCTATCCTGAAAACAAACCAGCACAATCTCTCCACCGGGGATTGCTGTTACGGTGCAGGCTCCAGCACACTCTCCGGGATATCGGTACGCAGGCGCACGTCGCCGGTGGCACTGAGGAGGATGTTCACCGGCTGCCCAGCGGGGATCGGGAGTTTGTGTCCGGCGATCTTCACACTGCCGATCTGGTCGGCCACAAACCCGAAGTGATCATCCGGATTCTCGGAAGCCGGAGTTCCGTGGACCTGACCGCCAATTACGATCTTCGCAATTCGCGAGACGCTTGGAACGACCGGCTCTGCACCGGTGAGGCCGATGCGGTCATCGTCATTGCCGTAGAAGCGGTCGGTGGAAATCACACCTGCGACAATGGAACTGGCACTCCAGTCGCCTCCCACGCGAACCGATCCGATCGTGGCTGCACGGAAGTCGGAGCTGCCAAGGTTCAGCCGGACTCCGGAAACGATATCCACAAAACGTGCATCCCCACCGATCTTGACACTCCCCAAGCCGGGCGACGGGGACGCAGCGTCCGTACTGTCGATGACGCCGATCAGGATGCGTCCATCGGCTCTGCCGATGACATCGCCATCGATACGTAGCGAGTCAATGGAGAGACGGGCGGACACGCCGGTGTTTGCATGTGGCACACTCGAGCTTGGGATATGCTCGCCGAGTGCGACCAGATCGCCCCGGATATGCACGGCGCCGAGAGCCCTCGCGCTGATGCCGCCCTGCTGAAAAGTGGAACCATCCTCAGTGGCCCCGCCAATCACCGAGCCGCGAACGTCCACCTTATCGATCGCTCCATTGCTCCCGATCCGGCCGCTGAAAGCACCAAGATCGCTGACCACATCTCCGCCGATTCGCACCGAACCGATGCCATAAGCTGCGGTCAGATTTCCGCTGCCGGCACCGCTACTGCCTATCACATCACCGCTGACGAAGGCACGCTTCAGCACACCGCCGACGTAAATCTGCGCGTGCTGTTCATCCTGTACGCTTTGAGCCTCGCCCGAGCCTCCCAGGAGGGAGCCGCGAATGGTGATCGAGCCGGTATCGCCGAGCAGATGGAGCACGCCGGAGTTGAAGGCGGAACCGCCCCGGATATCGCCTCCGATCGAGACACTTCCAGCACCCGCACTTACAAAGATACTGCCCGTCTCGAGGGCATCCGAACCGAGAAGACTGCGACCGATCTGGATCGCGCCGGCTTCCCCTAAAATCCGGACCATCCCGGACTTCAACCCGATGCCCCCCACCAGCGAGCCTCCGACCCGGAGCGAACCGAGAGCGTCACGAGCCATGATCGCCCCAGTCTCGTCAGCGGTACCGCCAATGATGCTGCCCTTGATGGAGATCT
>CBINJX010000552.1:0-4469 GCA_966251085.1 uncultured Verrucomicrobiales bacterium | reverse complement strand
AGCGTGACAAAGGCAACGACCGCCTGCCCCTTGAGTTCGTCCGGACGTCCCACCACCGCGGCTTCCGCCACGGCCGGATGGGAGACGAGGGCGCTTTCCACTTCGCTGGTTCCAAGCCGGTGACCGGCAACGTTCAGCACATCGTCAATACGGCCGACAATCCAGAAGTAACCATCCTTGTCGCGCCGCGCACCATCACCTGCAAAGTAGCAGCCCTTGATCTCACTCCAATAGGTCTTCTTGAAACGCGTCTTGTCGCCGTAGATGGTCCGGAGCATCGCCGGCCATGGACTGCGGATGACGAGCTTGCCGCCGACATTCGGACCGACCTCCTTACCTTCGTCATCCACCACCGCTGCATCGACCCCGAAGAATGGCAGAGTCGCAGAACCCGGTTTGAGCGGTGTAGCACCCGGGAGCGGAGTAATCATGTGTCCGCCCGTTTCCGTCTGCCACCAGGTATCGACAATCGGGCAACGGCCGCCGCCAATCACATTGTAGTACCACATCCATGCCTCGGGATTGATCGGCTCACCTACAGAGCCGAGCAGACGAAGCGAGGAGAGATCATGCTTCTTCACCCATTCATCGCCCCAGCGGATGAAGGCGCGGATCGCCGTGGGCGCCGTGTAGAAAACGGTAACCGCGTAATCCTCGATGATCTGCCAGAACCGGTCGTTCTCAGGCCAGTTCGGCGCCCCCTCGTACATCAGCGTCGTCGCACCCATCGAGAGTGGACCATAGACGACATAGGAGTGGCCTGTGACCCAGCCGATATCCGCTGAACACCAATACACATCCTCATCCCGAAGATCGAAAACGTACTTGCAGGTGCAGTGGGAAAAGAGCAGGTAGCCGCCCGTGGTGTGGAGGATGCCTTTCGGTTTTCCAGTCGAACCAGAAGTATAAAGAATGAAAAGCGGATGCTCGCTGTCGAGCGGCTCCGGCGGGCAGTTGGCATCCACGTACTCCATCTCACGATGCCACCAGACATCGCGTTTTTCCTCGATGTGGATGTCGTTACCGGCCCGGCGGAAAACGATCACCTTCTTCACGCTCCCCTGATCGTCTTTCAGCGCGTCATCAACATTTTTCTTCAGCGGTACGATCGAGCCACGACGGTAACCGCCATCTGCAGTCACGATGACGGAGGCTTGGGAATCCGTGATACGATCCTTGATCGACTCGGAGCTGAAACCGCCGAAGACCACCGAGTGTGTAGCGCCGATACGCGCACATGCGAGCATCGCCACCGCCGCCTCAGGAATCATCGGCATGTAAATCAGGACGCGGTCCCCCTTTTTCACCTTGTTGCGCTTCAACACGTTTGCGAAGCGGCACACCTCACGATGCAGCTGCTGATAGGTCAGCGTACGCTTTTCTCCGGGCTCACCCTCCCAGAGAATCGCGGCCTTGTTCTTCCGCGGGCCATCGAGATGCCGATCGAGGCAGTTTTCAGAAACGTTCAGCTTTGCGCCGACAAACCACTTCGCAAACGGCTCCTTCCAATCGAGCACCTTTGTCCACTTCTGCTGCCAGACGAGATCCGCTGCTTCACGAGCCCAGAACCGCTCGGGCTTGTGAATCGACTCCTCATACATCGCTTGATACTGCGCCAAGCTTTGGATACGGGCTTTCTTGACGAATTCTTTGGACGGCTTGAATACCCGCTTTTCGACGAGGACGGACTCGATGTTTTTTGCGCTCATGGGGAGGCTGATAAAAGTAAGCACCCTTGCTATCAGCACTACACTTTCCGGACAACGGAAAGTTGGGCGCTCTGGCTCGGATTCCTGAAGGGAATGGGCTGATCACCCCGCTTGGGGTTAGTGATAAAAGAGCTGAAAAGCGAATTGAGATCTCGATACAGCTCGGTCACCGATGACCGGGGCGCATTTGGAGTGCGGTGGCGAGTTCCACGAGGCACCGCTTTGGAGGAAGAAAGATCTGCCTGCGCAGAGACCGTATGGACCTAAGTGTCCGAAGAAATCCTCCGTGAGCGGTGGGTGATTACGGCGCTACCTCGTAGAACCGCGCTATCCATATGGCACGGTTCTCACCTCCCACGCCCCCACCACCTGCCCTCCTGCAAAGCGGCCTCGCGCTGTCGCTCGCCACCACACTCCAAAAGAGCGCCCCCCTTTAAAACAACTCCCCCTGACTCGGCACCGCCACCTTCGCCGCCTCTGCCCGGATTTCCTCCAGCAGCCCCTTGAACTCGCATTTCTCCAGAGCCGCGATCAGCTCCGGGTACTTCGGCTCGAACTTCAGTTCATCCAGGGGAACCGGCACCTCTAGATCAAGATCCAACCGCACCATCTCGCGATTTGCCACGATCTGGTCACGCGCCCCGGCCAGCTTCTCGCGCAGAGCCGGTTTCTTCACCTTCTCCACATTTGCGAGCAGCCCCTCGACATTTCCGTATTCGCCGATAAGCGCCGAGGCATTCTTCGGCCCGAGCCCCGGAATACCCGGAATGTTGTCCACCGTATCACCCACGAGTGCCAGCACATCTCCAATCTGCTCGGGCTTCACGCCCCACTTCGCGAGCACCTTCTCAGGTCCGAGCAGTGCGTGTGTATCCTTCGGTGCAGCGAGATCAGTCTTGTTGGTGGTGTAAACTTTCACCTTCTCATCCACCAACTGGAACAGGTCCTTATCGTTCGTCGCCAGGATCACCTCATCCCCTAGCCTGCGGGCCTGACAGCAGTACGTTGCCATCAGATCATCTGCCTCGGTATCAGGCAGGCACACCCCCTTGAACCCGAGAAGCTCTGTCAACTCATCCTTGATCGTCTTCAGCTGCGGCTTCATGAGATCCGGCATCTCCTCGCGCTGTTGTTTGTACTCAGGCTGGAGTTCGGTGCGCCGTTTCGGCAATCCCTGGTCCCACACCACCGCCGCAAGATCCGGCTGCACATCCCTGATCATGCGCCGCACCGTCTTGATAAAGCCGTAGATCGCATTCGTCGGTTCCCCCTTTGAATTACTGAGGCTCTGGATCGCGAAAAACGAACGGAAGACGTAATAGTGCCCGTCGATCAGGAGGAGGCGGCGCATTGGGGTGGTGAAAAGGTGGAAAGTTGAGGGCTGCTGGCTGGCTGAAAATGACGAATGACGAATGACGAATGACAAGGCTCGAAAGAAGCCCGAATCGTAAATGACAAAAGAAATGCCCGCATTGCCACCGAAGCTCTCATTGGAGCTTCGGCCTTCGCTCATTCTTTCGTCATTCGACATTCGAACTTCGTCATTCTCTTCTCCCCGCGCCCGAACGTCGCCCAACCTACCGCTAATTCCTATAGCGCCGAATCAGCGCGACCATCACCCCTTGGATGATTAACTCCTCACTCGGAATCAGGTCCGGATAATTCGGGTTCTCAGCCTTCAGGTAAGGACGCCCATTCTCCACCACATATCGCTTCAGCGTCGTCTCTCCATCGATCAGCGCCGCCACGATTTCACCCGAACGCGGTTCACGCATTTCAAGCACCGCCAGATCACCATCGCTGATCTGCGCTCCGATCATGGAATCGCCTCGCACCTGGAGCGCAAAAGTTTTCTGCCCCTTCCCTACCCCGGCGGAGATGGAATCGATCGACACTGTGCCGAGATGATCCTGCTCCGCCTCCACAGCCATACCGGCCGGGATCGTCCCATAAATCGGGATATCCACGATCGGCTCACGCTGGAGCTGCGAAACCAGGGCCACGGCACGAGCCTTCCCGGCAATGCGCTGGATGATGCCTTTACGCTGGAGCGCTTTGAGGTGATTCACCGCCGCAGTCTGGCTGGCAAAACCAAAGTGTTCCTGGATTTCGCGCGTGGACGGGATCACCCCGCGGCGCGATTGTGAGTCTTCGATAAACTCGAGAACTTCCTGTTGACGAGCAGTGAGGGACAGCATGTTCGGGAGAACACTACGCATAAGCACGATTGGGGAAAGGGGAAAATAACAACACCAATACGGGCACCGTGTTGGTCATTCGCTTATGCAGTCCGGCGTGCGTGTGCCGGTGCTGCCGAAAGTTCGAGATCAAGGGTTAAACGTGCGCATCTCAGTTCTTTGAACGGTGACAATCGGCGGCGGATGGACGCTGAGTGTTGAGGTCTTTGCACGAACGGCTCCAAAGTGGCAGCGGCGTCCCGCCGCTTTAGCGCCAGGAGGAGAGCTGGAGCGGCTCTGCCACTTTGGAGCCTCGCTACGAACCTGCAAAGAGGTTGTCCGCAACGCCCCAAAGGCATGCGGGAAAAGCTTTGATGCTCAGCCGGTTACGCGGGCGTGGCGGGAAGCTTTTCTCCGCACACATGCCTTCTCCGGGAAACCGTCAGATACACCGCGGCAGAGCGAGAATTCACGGTTTGCACCTGGAACTATTAATTGAGCGCCGCAGGATGCGGAGCGAGCGCCAGAGGGGGCGGAGCGACACGTTTGGAGGTCGATGAAAGCATCAGCGGGGCCGAAGCAA
>CBINJX010000551.1:0-4471 GCA_966251085.1 uncultured Verrucomicrobiales bacterium | reverse complement strand
GACACATCTTCCCCTCTCAAACTCAGGGCAAGACGCCGGATCGGCTGCCACACCCACTTCCGCAAGGCAAGCAGCATGGCCCCGATCAGGACCAGGGTGAAGGCGATCACCCATACCCATGTCTGCCTGCGCAACACACTCACCTGCTCCAGGAGCGGTGATTCGCTTCGTATCAGCAGGCGCCCCGCCTGTTGGCCGTTCCAACCGGGCAGTGGCCGGGTAAATGCAAAAGAACCGTCCGGAAGGGTGAGCCCCTGCGTGGAATAACTCAGATCCACCAGGGAAAGAGAATCACCGTAGAAGGACGACATCTCCTTCAGCTCTTCAGGAGTCAGGAGCCGTCCGGCAAAAAGGTATCCTGCTGGAGAGGTTGTTCGCTCGACATCACCGGAAGGGTGCACAGTCGCGCCTCGCACTTCCACGACCCCAGCCGGTGATTTGGCGTAGAACTGCGCGATTCTCGTCCCCTTGAAAAGCTCGTCGAATTTCTCCCGGGGAACAGGAACATCCTGGAGTTGATCCACATACAGATCGTTGCGCCCGATAAAGCGCGTCCCGTCCGGCCGATAAATCCAAATCGCGTGGACCCGGTGATCGGTAACGATACTCGGTCCCAGATTTTGATCCACCCATGCGCGGTCTCCGGATTGAATCGCCTCGACCAGCGCATCGGAGCGGCTGGCCTGATTCACAAATGCTTGGAGTGAAGCGCTCCATTGCTTAAGGAAACGGTCCAGAGACTCTTTTCGTTGAGTGAGGCGTGAGGCCTCCAGAGTCTCGAACTGCTGGCGATTCAGGTTCCAGATTGCAAATAGCGCCACACCAAAGAGGGCGACGATCGCTGCAAAAAGGAGAACAACTCTTCGACGGACACTCATCCTAGAAAAGGCAGTTGAGAGTTGAGGGTTGAGAGTTGAGAGCCGCGAAATAGCGGATCAGGAGGCATTTGGTGGATCCACCCGCAAGGTGAACGACTGTCCGGTGCTTTTTAGAATACAATGGCCTCATCTCGAACTCTCTGAGTGATCTCTTCAGAAATCTGAACGCCGTTTTTAGGCTCATGTTTTACAGGCTTCCGCGCACCAGCGCATTACTGGCTCCCGTGTTTCCGGTCTCCCGGCATACGCGCCCCGATACCGCCTCAGGGAGACAGTATTCGAAGGCACTCAGAGCGAGGCAGGTGCAAACGTTCATCCTGTGAACCTATCGAGACGCATAGGTTCCTCTGGCTGTCCTTTGTGGAACGTTTGTCCCGTAAACGGCGCACAGAGACGGCTTTTGCGCGTTCCACAGCGGCACGCTTGCGACTCTCCTCGCACGATTCTTTGTCACCATGGCTCCGCCGAAAACCTGCATTGTCCTGAACCCAGCCGCTGGTTCTGTCGCCGATCTCGAACACCTGCTAAAGACAGTCGAGGAGCTTCAGCCCGGCACCGAGGTACGGACATCGAGCGGGCCCGGAGAAATCCATGTCCTCGCCCGTGAAGCTGCGGAGGCTGGTGCAGAAATCGTGGTCGCCGCGGGTGGCGATGGCACCTTGAACGAGGTCATGAATGGACTCGATGGCCATTTTGACCACGTAAAGCTCGGCTTGATCCCGCTCGGCACCGGTAACGATTTTGCCCGCACCGTGAATGTCCCAGCCGACCTCGAGCATGCACTCGCGGTTCTCCGAGAGGGACGCACCCAGCGAATCGACATTCTACGGGTCACCACCCCGTCCATTCATCGCTACATGATGAATGTCTCCGCGGGCGGCTTCAGCTCGAAGGTCAGCGAATTCGCCAGCTGCGAGGTAAAGGACACCTGGGGACCGCTCTGTTACGCCCGCTCGCTCATCGGAGCATTGCCGGAACTTGGTGATTATCAGACCTCCATCCGCATCGATGATCGCGAGGTCATCAGCACGCCCGCATATAACGTCATCGTGGCAAATGCACGGTATGTCGCCGGAGGGGTGCAGATTGCCCCCGAGGCGGTCATTGATGATGGCTTGGCCGACCTGATCATCCTCCCGGTTGCCAGCCTCGGCGAACTGGCCGCCATTGCCCCATCGGTCCTGCTCGGAAAACACCTCACCAGCGACAAAATTCTTTTCCGTCGCGCCCGGAAAATTCAGGTCGAGAGCACGCCACCAATGCGCTTCAACGTTGACGGTGAACTCCTTCCTGCAGAAGCGGTCAGCTTCGAGGTGCTACCGCGTGTTCTGGAGTTTATCGTGGGCCCACAACCAGTGCAGGTCGCAGCGTAGCAATATCTCACGGCACCTTCGGAAAGAGCAGCCGGGATTAGCGAACAAACGGGCGCGTGAAGGCGCGTCGCAGGATAAAATCGGCCTTACATTTCCCCCTTCGCTGCCGCTCGCTGATCCAGTGTCGTGCGGACGGCATTGAGGAGTTTCGCGGCGTTGTATGGCTTATCAAGGAATGTCTTTACCCCCAGCCCGGAAAGGATCGTCGCCTGTTCCGGATCACAGTGTCCACTGGAGACGATGACCCGCACGCTCGGATCATACTTCCGGAGGGAACGGACGAGTGAGACGCCATCCATCAGTCCCATCGCCAGATCTGTCAGCACGAGATCGATTTCCCCCCGCCGCTGCACGTACACAGCAAGAGCATCCGAACCGTCCTCGGCCGTATAGGCGCGGTACCCATAGTCCTCCAGCGTCTGGACAAGCGCCTGCCGGATAGGAGCTTCATCATCGACGACCAGCACCAGTTCTCCCTGGCCTCGGGGCATTTCCGTCTCCGTGTTGACCTGGCTGTTCTCGGTTGCCACCCGAGTGGCCGGAATGAAAATACGGAAGGTCGTGCCCACCTCGATTTCGCTCTGCACCGTCAGGAATCCTCCGTGGCTTTTCACGATTCCTACGACTGTCGCCAGCCCCAACCCCGTCCCCTTGCCTACATCTTTTGTGGTGAAAAACGGATCGAAAATCTTATCCATCGTCTCCGGGGACATTCCGCTGCCGGTATCCGTCACCCTGAGAACCACGTGATCCCCGAGCTTCGCGCCGGCATTCATACGTGCGAAATGCTCGTCGATTTCGGTGTTCTCCGCAGCCAGTGTGAGAATTCCACCCTTCGGCCCCATTGCGTCGCGGGCATTGACGCAGAGATTCAGGAGGACTTGATGAAGTTGAGTGGCATCCCCCGTGACAGTCCACAGATCCGGCGGGAACTGCGTCTGCACATCGATATTTCGGGGAAAGGTCTGTGCGAGAATCTTTGCAATCTCACTCAGGAGATGTTTCGGCTGAAGGAGCACCCGCTCTCCCTCGACGCCCCGGGCAAAAGTAAGCACCTGCTTCACGATTTCTGCGCCCCTGGCCGCACTGCTTTCGATGATTCCCAACATCTGCTCCTGATCGGATGCAACCATCGAGCGCCGAAGGAGGCCGACGGACATAATGATGGGAGACAGGATATTGTTCAGGTCGTGCGCAATTCCACTTGCCAGCGTTCCGATACTGTCGAGGCGCTGCGCCCGGAGGAATTGTGATTCCAGTCGTTTGGTTTCTGTCAGATCCGTGTTGATCACCAGGATCGCCTTGGGCTCGCCTCTGTCATCCTTTACGAGCGTCCAGCGGCTATTCACGGTCAATCTCTGTCCATTCTTGGACTTCTGGAACAGTTCACCGCTCCATTCCCCCTCCTCCCGCACTCCCGCCTCCACGGCTGCGAGAACCTTTGTTTCGCTCATCAACAGATCCACAATAGGGGAGCCCAGCGTCTCCTCGCGCGTCCAACCATAAAGCCGTGTAGCTCCTTGATTCCAAAAGGTAATTTTCCCCTCCAGGTCACAGACAAGGATCGCGTCGGAAGCAAGGTCCAGAAAGTTCGCCTGCTCACGAGCCTGCTGCAAAGCCCGTGACATCGATGGCGAGGTGTGAACGGTAACCAAAACAGCCTCTTTCCACCGGAAAGTAGTGAGAGTCCACGAGGCCTCAATGTCCAGGATGGCACCATTCCTGTTGATATATTGAAGGCGTGCGATTTCCTCCGCTTCCACGGCACCGCTGCGGTACATGGTTTCCCAAAGAGGGAAGAATTGAGGTAGATCCGGTGGAGCAATCAGGTTCTCAGCTTTGAGAGAACAGAACTCCACCGCCGAGTAGCCGTACGCCCGAAGCGCCGCTTCATTCGCTGTCAGAACCTGCAGTGTCTCCAGCTCAAACACCCACATTGGCTGTGGATGCCGCCGAAACAGCTCAGCATAAGCCTCCTCAAAAGCGGAGGTAGGTTCAACAGACGCGGACATATTCTTATCCTTGTGACTAGCAGGTCCGACGCCAAATCAAAATTTATGTTCAAACCATAGTAGTGCCGGGAGTCGCCGAGCGAACCGTTCTTCCCCGCCAAGGCACTGGCCGTCCGCGTATTTTCCGCCCGAACGAAGTCCACTGAATAGCCAGCAAAACGAGTATTCCCACCGGGTGAAGTACGGCTCCAGCCGCTGCAGTCGCTCT
>CBINJX010000550.1:0-4483 GCA_966251085.1 uncultured Verrucomicrobiales bacterium | reverse complement strand
TTTCAGACGATAGGTGGCGCGGACAATGTCGCGACCAGCGCGCGCTTTCCCCGCGGCAAGCCGGCCGAAGGTCTTCTCGTCGAGATAGTCCACCGGCAGAACGTTCTGCATGAGCGAATACAACTCTGAGCGAGCCTTCCAACTGAAGTTGGGATGCTGCAGCAGGAGATAATGCATTTGCGATGAGGAGAGGAAATGGCCCCAGGCATCACCATGGCCCTGCGGGAAAAGCAGGCGCGCGTCATCCTCGTTGATGAACCCGTCCTTATTCGCGTCGTAGATGTTGTAGTTTGAGTTGTAAGCGGCTTCGCCGAGCCCCTTTGTATAGTTCCAGAACATCCGGTTATAAACCGGGTAGCTCTTGCGGAAGTCGCTTCCCCGGAGCAACGCCAGTTCCTCATGCAAAAGGTCGGGCTCCAGATTTTGGAAGGCGTGGGTGAACGAAGCGACGCTGGCCAGTCCGTCCGTATCGTCATCATCAACGGAGATCGTAGCGTCCTGCGCGTCGCTGTAGGCTTCGCGACCTAGCAATTCGTAGAAAACCGCCAGACGCGTGGCCGCAAGAAGGAGCGCCTGGTTGATCCCGTCGGTGGAATTGCCGTTGCTCGAGTTTCCAATCGACAGACCGATGGCCCGGTTGAGCACAGTCTGGTACAACTCGATCAAACCGGTGCGCTCGATGACATTTTTGTCGGGATTCAGGGCTACATTGCCAGCGTAAGGCCCACCGGCAATCTGGATCATGCTGGAGTAAGTGGCCGGACTTTCGTTGCTGAAGAAGTCGGTATAACGCGCTTCGTATGGATTGATCCGGTCGAGGACACGCTTTACCCAGCCCATCACCAGTTGCGGTATGTACCGCTTGCTGCCATCGGCCTGGAGTTGTGGCGAATTAGCCGCGCCAGCCCACTGGAACGGCGCAGTCAAACTCGAAGAATCCGGCTTCCATGCCACCGCCGGAGTAGTGCCTGAGGGGAGTTCGAAAGGTATCTCCTTCCACCCTCCCGTCTCGGACTTGTGACGGTAACGCATAAGCACCAACTTGTCGGCGAGGACGACGTCGGGGCGTCCCTCGAAGACGATTGTGTGTAACGCGGTTCCTGCCTTGTACAGCTGCCAATTCGGATTCGGCAGCGAACTCGAAAGGGACTCGATCTCCGCCTTTAGCGTATCGTCGAGTTCCCTCGAATCGCGAATCCACCATTCATAATCCAAATCCCCGGTATTCGCACCGAACTCGCCGTTGTGCTGTAGCGTGATCTTCTCGTTGAAGGCATCGGAGCCTTCGATCACCTTGATCGCACCGCGATAGCGGTCCGGAACGATCTCGATGATGTGGAGCGAAACCGGTGCGCCATTCAATTCCTCCCGGTTATTCTCCGCAAGAGTGATATACAGCGAACCCGTGGGGTTCATCGTGAGAAGGTTCGCGTTCGGAACTAGGGCAGCTCCCACTCCGAAACTGTCTAGTTGCACAAGCAGGGGTTCAGGGCTGGTGACAGTTCCAGAGAGGTCATCCTTCCAAAAGGTCTTCTGCTCCTGTAACAGCGCCCGCTGTTTCGCAGTGAGACTGCTGGACGAAGGAATAGGCTTCACTCCCTGGAGGAAAACAGGCTCGGTCAAGCTTGTAACCGGTGCCGTTGCCCCGTTCGGATTCTGGGATTTCGTGAAGATCGTATTGACCGCGGTAATCCAGTCGCCAGTCGTTGCAAGATCGTACAACCCTTTCTCGGGCGAAGTCTTCTTGTAGTCGTCCAGCGTCAACACGTCCGGTTCCAGTGTATTGATCGGATCGGGTCCCGCGGTGAGGTTTGGATCGCCACCCTCCTTGTCGTTCAGGCGTCCACGGAAGACGAGCTTCTCTGCGAGCGAGTCAAAATAGAAACGCTTCTGGAGCGAACCGCTCAATTCTTTGAAGTACCACCGTTCGGCAATCACGATGACTTTCGAACTCGCGGGATCACCCGGGATAAGGCCCGCCGCCTTCATCTGGGCTGTCGTGAAGGTAGCTTCCCGCCGATCGAGCGGGCGGATGATACGAGCCGACGCCTTGTTCAGTTCAGCCGTCGTAGCCTGATCGATCACCATGGTGGGAGTGGCGGAGTCGTAAACGACTTCGACAGCCTTCATTGCCACCACTGCGGGCAAGCCGTTCGAACCCGGCGTCTCGTTGAAGTATTCGCCGCCCTGGTAAGTCAAAGTTTCGCCGCGCTTGAGCTTCGGATAATCCGAACGCCATGCGCTCGAATACCGGACTTTCACGGGGCGAGGCGCGTCGTCCAAATCTGGAGAACCGGGCTGATTGTCTCCGACGAACTCCTCCGGCTTGCTGACCGACGTCGGAAGCCATGCAACGGACGCCCCGACTGCGGCGCCTGGGAGGTAGAAGTCACTCCGCATTGGATAAAAGAACTGCTCGAAGAACTTCCCGCCACCCGAGACGACCCATGCGTTGAGATTCGCGTCACGCCACAGGGTGCGCTGATTGATGCCATTTACCTGGATGTTGCCACCCCGCTCGTCAGCCATGGAAACATTGCCGATGACGAGATTCAGCGGATATGGCGGGACGAGCAGGTCGCCAGCGAATACCGGATATTCGAATTTATACTCGAAGTTGAACACCGTGCCCGGACTGAGCGTGAGAAACCGGGCCTCGAGCGTAGCAGCAGCCTCATAGGCCAGACCGGTAGAACCGCCGACTTGTGAATCAGCCGGGCGAGGGAAGGGAATCGTTCCCGTTCGCGTAGCGAAGACCCGATAGGCGGCCATCTCCGGCTCTCCCGTAGCGATGTTGTTTACCTGCACGAGAACCCAAGGATCGGAGGTATACGCCGGCTTGTTATTGATATCGGTTTGTAGAGCGAATGCAGCCAGCGGCGGATTGTTGTTCAGCGTCTCACCGAGGTTCTTCACCTTCACCGCCGCGCGGCCGGATGGCGCAGTTAGAGCGTGCTCTTCGTTTGGATTGTATCCTGCCCGTGTAATGTCCGGCTGATTATAGATCTTCAGCCCGGAATACCGCGCCAGATCGTAAACCTTCTGGGGGCGCCCGGTTTTATCCACGCCTTCCGATCCGATCCGGCTCGCGATGTAAATGGCCTTGTTTTTATGCGGACCAACGGCAGGGAAACCAACGTCGTTATATTCCGTTGCGATATATGGCCATGCCACATTCGGGTGAGGCACCCGATCGATCCGGTACGGGTTCTCATAGTAGATCACATCGAGTTTCTTCGATGGCTCGATAAAGAGCTGCTTGTCGTTGACCGGAAAAATGGGCCCCCATTGGCCAACTTCAGCGGCGCGGGTGTAAAGCTCGGCGTTGAAGTTCGAGATCGCGTTGCGCACGAATCCACTGCCGCCGAAGCCCGCGTTATCCAGTGTGCTATCGATACGCGTTGCCACCTCCTGGATATCCACATTCGCCCACACGCCGGCATACGGGGAGCTACCAGGCACCGGTCCAACACCGACTCCCATGGATGTTCCTTGGTTCACAAAAAGTCCACCTGACGGTGCGGCTTCAAAACTGAACCACAACTGCGGCAAGGTATTTCGCAGGAGTGTTCCCGCAATGACATTCGGCCCCTTCACCTCCGCCCCCACCGAGATCCCGGCAGTGCTATCGCAGGTCACGGTCTGCGAACCGGAAATTGTGATGCAGTTCGTCAGTTTCACTCCTCCGACTGACAACGTCAGTCCCGAGCCGCTGTTCGTTGCCGCCTTGTTGAGAACGAAGTGTGTCGAGTCCGGGATGGAAGCAACCATCGTTGGCGCAACGGTCATGTCGCGCGTGCTCTTCAATTGCAGCACTTCGCTCGGATTCAGGTATCCCAGATCGTCAGCCGGGAGACTGAATAACCGGAATTGATCGAGTTGCAGGCCATTGAGCGGATCTGCATCCAACCCGAAACGGAAGCTGCCGGCTTCGAGTGCCGTGGCGATTGTGGAGTTTGCGGAACCTTGCAGGAAAGCGGTCGGGAGTGCCTGCTCCGCACGAACGCCGTCGAGGTAGAAGTCCACCACGGTCACGCCTGTGCCAAAGACCTCTCGAGTGAAAACGTGGATAACGTAGTGCCGCCATGCCGCACCGGCTTTGGACAGCGCATGAGTCACCGCAATCCCGCGGTAGTTCGCGGTGATCGTTGAACCGGTCGCGTCGAGCGTCACCTTGAATCCTCCGCTGCCGCTGGTCAGAACAGTTACCGGCTTGTTGGACGCCGTGAGGGACAATCCCGTGCCGTTCCCGGTGGCAGCCACCGTAAGGACAAGAGTCGTTGCGTTGGCTTTTGCAGCGATCCTGGTTCCCGGGGCGATATTCGGGCCGCTGATAGTCATCCCTTCCACGACATCCGCGGTGCTGGCACAGGTCAGCGTCGTCGTTCCATTTGTGACGCAGTTCGTGAGTGTCACTGCGGAGTAGGACGCCGTCAGCGTGTGGTTGCCGGGACGGTCGACGTAATGCGGGAATGCGGGAATG
>CBINJX010000549.1:0-4485 GCA_966251085.1 uncultured Verrucomicrobiales bacterium | reverse complement strand
ATCCGTCAGAACCTCATGGTGGAAACGCACCGGGAGCACCACTGCAGCAGCCACTACCGGTCCAGCCAACGGCCCCCGGCCTACCTCATCCACCCCAGCGATGATCTCGAATCCCTCATTCCTCAGGAGATTCTCGTGATGCAGGCTGCACTTCATCTCAGGCACCATACAGAAAAAGAAAACGGGCGGGAACTCGAAAGGCTTTTACGCCCCGGTTCCCGCCCGCTGGAAAGCACTTGAATCTGGCTTACTTGTTGCCCGTGAAAGCCTTCTCACGAACCGCCATAGCCTGCTTGCCCTTGCGGCCACGGAGATAGTTGAGCTTCGCACGGCGAGCCGTTCCTGCAGTCTCCACCTCGATCTTGGCGATACGCGGAGAGTGGATCGGGAAAACGCGCTCAACACCCTCACCGTAGGAGATACGGCGGACGGTGAATGACTGATTGAGAAGCGTGCCCTTGCGGCCGATCACAATACCCGAGAAAATCTGGACGCGCTCCTTGTCGCCTTCCACCACGCGGGTGTGAACGCGAACGCTGTCGCCGACGTTGAACTTGGCAACGTCTTTCTTCATTTGCTCCTTCTGAATCTTTTCGATGATCTTCGACATAACGGCGTTGGCGGTTTGCGTGGAAAAGGACGAGAGAGCTACCTTAATTCTCTCTCAACGCAATTAAAATTTGCCTACTTGTGATGTCTGACCCGATTATTGATCTTCATAGTGACAGCTTTTTCATGGGTGAAGCCCTGCGGCAGGCGCGGCGCGCCTGGGAGCAGGACGAGGTCCCAATCGGGGCTGTGGTCGTCCGTAACGGTCAGATTATCGCAAGAGCCTTCAATCAAGTCGAAATGTTGAAGGATGCAACCGCTCATGCGGAAATGCTGGCGATTACCCAGGCGGAGAGCGTTATTGGGGATTGGCGCCTGAACGAGTGCGACCTTTATGTGACGAAAGAGCCGTGCCCGATGTGCGCGGGCGCCATCGTTCACGTCCGCTTCAAGCGCGTGGTGTTCGGATGCTTATCCCCAAAGGATGGCGCTGCCGGCAGCCTGATTAACCTGATCCAGCATCCCAAGCTGAACCATCGCGCCCAGGTCACGGCAGGAGTTCGCCAGGAGGAGTGCGCCCAGATGCTCCAGGCGTTCTTCCGGGAACGTCGGGGGGAAGTTGGAGGTTCCCCGCTGGGAACATAACTCTTCTGTAGCGCTACAGGATCAGCATGCAGTCGCCGTAGCTGTAGAAGCGGTACCGCTCGCGTATCGCTTCTTCATACGCCCGGAGCACAAAGTCCCGCCCGGCAAAGGCCGATACGAGCATCAGGAGCGTCGATTTCGGCAGGTGGAAATTTGTCAGTAGCGCTCCGATCGCTTGGAACTGGTACGGCGGGTAGATGAAAATATCCGTGCTGCCGGTGGTCTCCTTCAGCGGCAGTCCCTCCCGTGCACAACTCTCCAGCACCCGTGTGGTCGTTGTACCAATCGCCACCACGCGCGAGGCGGCGTTGATTGCGGACGCCGTTTCCGCGGGCAAATGGAAGCGCTCGGAGTGCATCCGGTGTTCGGTCACATCCTCCACCTGCACCGGTCGAAACGTGCCGACACCCACATGCAGTGTCAGGAAGGCATGCGGCACTTTTGCCAGGATCTCCGGAGTAAAGTGCAAGCCGGCCGTCGGTGCAGCCACCGCGCCCCGCTCACTTGCAAATACAGTCTGGTACCGCTCCGCATCCCCGGCCTCGGGTGCACGCTCAAAGTACGGCGGCAGCGGCAATTCCCCGCAGCGATCCAGATCGATCGGCCCGGCAAACTCAATACTCCGCTCCCCTTCCGGGTGGATCTCGGTGACGCGTCCGGTCACGCCTTGCACGATCACCGTTGCGCCGATCCGCATCTTGCGCCCCGGTTTCACGAGGCACTTCCAGGTGTTCTCCGCCAGCGCCTCGAGGAACAGTAGCTCGATCCGGCCATCATCGGAGAAGACACGTGCAGGAATCACCCGCGTATTGTTCAGGACCACCAGATCCCCTTGCCTGATAAACTCCGGAAAATCGCTGAAAACCCGGTGCTCGATCCGCTGTTCTGCGCGGTGCAGTACCATCATCCGGGATGCCTCCCGCTGCGGGAGCGGATAGCGGGCGATCAGGTCTTCGGGAAGCTGGTAGTCGTAGTCGCGGGTAAGAGAGCTCACGGTTGGAAAGGACGAAGGACGAATGTCGAATGACGAAAGAATGACCGAAAGCTAAAGCTCGAAGAAAGCACCGGCGCCGTCATTCGAGCTTCGGGCTTCCTTCGAACCTCGTCATTCGAATTTCATCATTTCCTATCCTGCCGGCGCAGGCTTGCTGGCTTTCCCGAAGACACGCATCAGCCCGGCACGATCCGCTGCGGCCAGAACAAGATCCGCGGCGCGTCGTTTCAGTCGTCGAGCACGCCACGCCAGCCACAACACCAGCAGGCCATACAGCAGCCATGCGTAGAGGTCATCCTTCGCCAGGAAGATCTTCCGGTATCCGAGCACGGAGAGAACGAAGAGATTCAGCAGGACCGTGGTGGCCACGGGCTGATACCGCAACCGGACACGCGTCAGGCATTTCGGGCCGCCGTGGTACTCAGTGACCGTACGCATCTGCACGCTCCAGAACTGATTCCCATAAATCTGCAGATCCCAATCCTTCCAGCCCGTATCCGCCGAATAGCGCCATCCTTCCGTCTCCAGCAGCGCAAAGGTCTCGGTCAGCAAACGCTCCCGCCCCTGCCCCTGTTCGTTCCAGAAGTTCAGCTTTGCAATGCTTCCCTTCCGATCTCCACGCGCGACCCCCTCCTCGGGTGTCGAGATCACCGCTCTCGGGGTATGCTTGTACTTGAGCCAGGTGAAATAGCGCGCCCATCCGCGAACCAGCGGTTGAGTAAAAGCGAGGAAGGTCACCAGCATCCGGGCCGGCGCCGTATCGAACCGCCGCTCGATCCGCGCATGGATCATGTACGAAAGCGCCACGAGGAAAGTCGCTCCGAACATGAACAGCGGCACCATCCGCAATTTCTCGAGCGGCCATCCGAGAACAGCCATCACTAAAGTCAGCGCCACCCATTCGATCGAGCTGACATAAGCCGCGATCTCACTCTGTGGCGTCGGATAAATGGACTGGAAGAGCCCCTGTCCGAAGACACCGTGATAGATCACCGGCCTGTTCAGTAACCACGTAAAGCGCGGCGCGCCATAGATCTGCCCTTTCCACTTCGCGGTTCCGGTAGGACCGAAGAAGATCAGGTGCTTGAAGCGCAGCATCGATTCCGCCTCGCCGTAACCTTCCTGCTGCTTGCGGAAGGCCTGCAGCGTAAACCGGCGATAGTGCCACACGATTGCGCTCGGGCTGAATGCAATCACCCCGCCGTTCGTCTGCAGACGCCAGCAGAAATCCACCTCGTCGCCGGCTTTCCGGTATTCAGTATCGAATCCATCGACGCTTTCGAAAGCCGCGCGATGGAAGGCCATGTTACAGCCGGGAATGTGCTCAGCCACCACGTCGGACAGCAGTACGTGACTCGGTCCGCCCGGAGCAGCCGCCACCGCAGCCTGCACCCAATCAACCGCTGGCGGCGAAATGTTAGGTCCACCCACCCCCCCATAGTCCCCACTGATCAGCGTACCGACCATGTAGTAGAGCCAATCCGGGTCCGCCATGCAGTCCGAGTCGGTGTACGCCACCACCTCGCCCTTCGAAGCCCGCGCACCCGCATTCCGTGCATAGCTCAGCCCCATGTTGGGCTGTCGGATATTCATGAAGTCCGGGAGCTTCACACCTTCTGCCGCCGCCCTTTTCGCCCGCGATTCCTCAAACTCCCGCACGATCTCCTGCGTGTCATCCTTCGAACCGTCATCCACCAGCACCACCTCGTAGTCTGGATAGTTCACCCGGTCGAGCGACTCCAGGCAGTCCCGCAGTGTCTTGCCGCCGTTGTACGAACAGACGATGACCGAGACTTTTGGATAACGCTCCAGCTTCACCTTCTCCGTGATATAACCCGGACCGCTGAGCATCTCCTTGAGAACATGGAACGCCTTCTTTGGACGACGATCTCTTGTTACAAGGCCGAACTCCCAGTCGGTAATCTCAAAGCCACCCGTGAACCATTCATCCGTCCACGAGAAGAAAATCGTTCCGGCAGCGCCACCGCGCACGACCGATTCCAGGTGCCACTTCAGCACCTCCGCCTGCATATCCTCGCCCTTGCGCATCGTATCGAGGCCAAATTCCCCGAAGAGCAGCGGCTTGTCTTCCGCGAGATTTTGCAAGCGTGCGAGGTAACGCTCGAAGTCGCGCTGACGCTCCAGATAGACGTTAAAGCTGTAGAAATCGACGTTCTGCGGCAGCAGAAACTCCGTCGGCGGATAGCTCGCGTAGGAGTACAGCGGCCGCGGATCGGTCTCGCGGGCCACATTGATCAGGTGCTCAACAAACTCGATCACCCGTCTCGCCCCCAGCC
>CBINJX010000548.1:0-4488 GCA_966251085.1 uncultured Verrucomicrobiales bacterium | reverse complement strand
CTCCTCGGCGGCGTAGAGGCCGCTCAGCTCGTTGGGGAACGCCTTCCGGAGCGCTGCCACCTCCAGTTCCGTCAGGCCGTGCTGAATCGTGATGATTCCGTCCGTCACAACCTTGTCGATTTGCATATCAATTACTTGGTGCGTCCCGGTTTTCGTTCCGACAAATGCAACGAGCGAAGAGCCGCGTCGGTCGGTTGATAGCACTTCCAGGTTCAAGCGGCCGCTGCGATCGAGCAGGAACGAGCATCCCCAGCTCCCATCGGGTGCCTGAAAAGGATAGATCGCCTTGATCTGCCGCTCACTGATTGCTGGAACGCGCTGAATGAAAGTCTGACGCGGAGGGTACTTCAGTGTCACCGGACTCGAGAATCGTTCGCCATCCAGGCGATTTGCTTCAGCGTGAAAGCGCACCGTGATGGCCGGCTGCTTCTTTGCACCGGCAACGCAACAAATGGCGAGGATAGGGAGGAGGAGACGGAGAAAGGTTTTCATGAGTTGGGCGGGTTCCGCGCAGTGTTGGGCAAGGGGATGCGATTTGCAAATCACGACGCGGAAAGCGTAAGGAAATCCCATGCAAGTCCGTCTCCCCATCCTGCTCCTCCTTTGCTGTTCCACTGCAGCCTGTGTCTCCACCAAGGTCGATGATGGCAGTGCCGAGGAGAAGCGTCCCGGTTTCTTTAGTCGCGTTGTAAGCACCCTGAATCCCTTCGACTCCGACGATACTGGGGACGGCAGCACAGCGACGGCACCGAAATGGAAGCAGCTGGAGCTTTCGATGAAACTCGAACCGCTGCCGCTCAAACTGCCAGAGACGCGCCTTCTCAAGGTGACACTCCAGCTCGCAAATACCTCGAAGAAGTTTGTCCAGCTGGAGTTTCCGACCGCACAGCGGATCGAAGTGCTCGTCCGCACAGAGGATGGAAAGTTAGTGGAGCAGTGGTCGCAGGATCAGGCATTCGCCACAGAACCCACATTGGTACTCATCAACCCCGGCGAGCGCTTGGAGTACACCGTTTCCGTAGCGACCCGGGATATGGTGCCAGGCAAGAAATATGTGATCGAAGGATTCTTCCCCAATTTCGAACCGCTCCGTGTTCAGCAATCGATCATTCCTGAGCGTTAGAATCCTCGAATTTCCTCCAACAAAAAAGCCGCCGACCATCACGGTCGGCGGCTTCTTTTTGATAACCTTTAGGCGCTAGGCTCGCGAAGTTCCTCACTCACGGAGCTGGCCTCCGTCGGAGTGCTCACGGGAGACTCCGTCATGGTCTCCGTCGATGTTGCTTCCACAGGAGCAAGCGCGCTAAGAGACTCCGAGGCGGGAATCGAAACCGGCTCCGGCGCACTCAACGATTCCGAAACATTTTCCCGGGGCGTTGCTGCGCTCTCCACCGGAGCGGAAACGATCGTTGCGGAAGTCTCTTCAATCACCGTTGCCTGTTCGAGCGCGGGCGGGAGTTCTGCTTCCTCGAGTGGTGCAACTGTTGCTTCGGGAGTTTCTGTGCTCAGCGTCGCATCTGCATGCACACCAGCAGGTGCTTCAGCTGTAAGGCCCTGACTTGCTGCTGCAGCTTCCACCGGGCTGGAGACCAGCGTCTCGGTGCTCTCTCCTTCCGCTCCCTCCAGAACATCTGCCGATGCACCTTCGAGCGTGGTTGACTGCGAGGAAACGGCCTGAGGCTGCTGCTTCTGAGCGCCCTTCTGTTGCTGCTGCTGCTGTTGTTGCCCGCCGGGAGGCAGCGGAAGATCGAGCGTTCCGTCATGGAACTCGATTACGTGTCCAGCATGCACCAGATAGTGAAGATCGCGCGCAAGCTGTGCCTTCTGCTCCAGCATTTCCGGAGCCTCATGGTTCTCGCCAAGGATCTTCACCGCCAAGTCGCGACGTGTCAGTTTTGGTGACTCCTCGACGGCCTTGAGAATCGCCGACAATCCGGATGCCATGTCCTGTCCGAGAGCGACGCGTGACGGCTTGATCGCCGAGATGTAGAGCACCCGCTTCCGGTGTTTGAAGAAATGGAGGCCTGTCTCGAGCAGGTAAGGCCGCAGCGAGTTAACCAGTTGCGCAGGGAATCCGCGTTCCTTCTCCCATGCATCGCGGAGAGCCATTCCGAGGCTGCGCTCAGGCATGTTGCGAGCGGCGACACCCGGACACTCCAAAGTCGTTCCCGTCTTTACGAGATTCGGGAGGTAGTGCTTGCGGAAGTGTTGTTCCGCTTCGAATGCACTCTTGAAGACGATCGGTTCCGGTTCCTGGGTCGTCGTGTATGTCGTGGTCGAGCGGGCCTGCTCTTTCCAGTCGTTGATCGTCTGCTCGTCAGTGACGATTTCGATCTCCTTTTGCGTGAACTCCTGGAACGACATCCGGCGGCTGTACCGCTCCTCATAGATTTTCCGGAGTGCAGGCTGATAACCGTGATAGTTCGTCGGCCCAAGGAGAAGACCAGAAGTCCGGGTGCGGGCGACGTTCGTATAGTTGCCCTTTAGCGGTTCGCCCTGCGTCGTCTCTTCTGTATAATATTGAGCCTTGAGATCGCGGAAGGCATTCCGCTCGATCAGTGCACGATCAAAAGAGATCGGGCCCTCACCAATTTGGAAAAGTGGAGCTGTAGTATCTAGCGATGTGATCCGAACACGATGGCGCTCGGGGCGCTCGAGGAAGAGACGCCCGGTGCTGAACAGCGGGTACGCCCGGCTGCTCTGCTTTACCTGGCGTGCGATGCTCTGCGCTCCGCTCGGCTCAGGGAGAAATTCGACCTTGACGTTGGCTGGAACGATCGGCGGTTGAGGAGGACGGTTCCGGTCAAAAGGCCGCCGGCGGTCATCCTGACGTCCCTCCCGTCCACGTGGTCCGCCACCGCCTTCACGGCGTGGCCCGCCTCCCTCGCGAGGTCCTCCGCCGGGGCGTGGTCCGCGCCGGTCACCGGAAGGACGAGGTCCGCCGGGGCGATTGCCTCCAGGGCGCGGTCCACGGCGGTCATCCCGATCACCGCGCCTGGGACGCTCTGACTCGCCCTCGTAATTGGCGTAGCGATTTTCCGTCGGCTCAGATTTGAGCCAATCAGGCAAGAACTTGAGGTCGAATTCAGGAGGCGTATCGCTCATGGGGCAGGTCTCTAATCGTCAGTGAAACAGGTTGCGAGCGCAGATTTTGCAGGTTTTTGAATGAGGGGAAAAAAAACCAATAAGTTGTTGCCAACCTAGAGCGCCGATTCTAAAGCAGTCGCCCTAAACCAACCCAACCCAACCCACAACTGCATACTGCTTTTTTATGTCTGAAAAATCGATCGAGGAGAAAGTGAAGGACATTATTGTCGAGCAGCTCGGCGTAAATCCAGAGCAGGTGACTCCGACGGCATCATTTATCGAAGATCTTGGTGCTGACTCTCTCGACACAGTAGAACTCGTAATGGCATTCGAGGAAGAGTTCAACGTTGAGGTGCCTGATGAAGACGCCGAAAAACTCCAGACTGTCGGCGACGTGGTCAAGTATATCGAAGAGAAGGCCAACAAGTAAGTTTTACCAGCCCAATTCGATTCTCGCAAGGCACGGCATTAACAGCCGTGCCTTTTGCTTTTCAGGTGGTGTTCCGCGAGCGAATCGGCGTTCTTGTCCAATGATGAAGAAACATTTTTTACTACAAGTGCTGGCCCTCTTCGGCGCGGTCTTCTCGACTTCCTTTGCCGCAGAGGAAGGCAAACCGGCCGAAGCTCCAGCGCCTGCCAGCGAGGCACAAAAGATCGTCGATCTCCGGTTGAAGATGATGAAGGAGCGACTCAACCTTACCCCGGAGCAGGCGGAAAAGATCGGCGCCATTCTTCTGCGGGATCAGGAGAAGTTTATCCAGTTGCGCGACGACAAGGGATTGACACGTGCAGAGCGCAATGCGAAGGCCCGCGAAATTCTGAAGGCCTCGACGGTTGAGCTGCAGGCGCTGCTGACTCCCGAGCAGAAGGAACTCTGGGCGGCAGAAGCGGAGAAGCAGCGGAAGGCGATGCAGGAGAAACGAGCCGCGGCTCAAGCGGCGCAGGGGACTCAAGACGCTAAACCTGAGGAGAAGAAGTAGTCTGGAAGTACAAGAAGGATTTCAAGGCGCAGGCTGCTCACGGCCTGCGCTTTTTCTTTTCCAGGTAATACCACTCCGGTGCCTGTGAAGAACTCGGCAGGTGCCGTGGAACATCAGGAGTCTCAAAGATTGGCAATCGGAGGAACCAACTGCTTGGAAAAAGCATTTTCTACCTCTGGGAGCAGGCTCCAGTTCGGATCATCCAGAAGCAGGGGGTCACGCTCGCCCTCAGCCGTGAATAACCTGTGAATTACCGGTGAGGGAGTGTGGAGTGAAGAGTGAATAACGGAGCATCAGGACTCGCCGGTGAGACTTCAGGACTCGCCGATGAGACTTCAGGACTCGTCGACGAGACTTCAGGACTCGCCGACGAGACTTCAGGACTCACCGACGAGACTTCAGGACTCACCGACGAGACTTC
>CBINJX010000547.1:0-4495 GCA_966251085.1 uncultured Verrucomicrobiales bacterium | reverse complement strand
GAGTGGCTGAACTACTTCATCCGCAAGACAGTTTACGATCAGAGCGAGTTCCAGCTGACCACTCCTACCCGCTATCTGCAGGCGCATGACACACATCAGCTCGTGGTACCGTCCGCCTCGAGTTGGGGGCACAAGGGATATTGGGAGGTGTGGCTGGACGACAGCAATGCGTGGGTTTACCCGCACCTGCACACTGCAGCCCGGCGAATGACCGAGATGGCACGGCGTTACCGTGATCGTCCGGGAATCTATGGAGCGGTGAAGAATGCGGCGCCAAACAGTCCAGCCTCCGCAACACTGCTCGACCGCGCGCTACGCCAGATGGCCCGTGAACTTCTCCTGGCTCAGTCGAGCGACTGGGCGTTCCTGATGAAGACCGGCACCGCGAAGAACTATGCAACCAAGCGGACTAAGGATCACATCCTGCGGTTTACCCGGTTGTACGATCAGGTCCGAGCGGAAGATATCGATGTCCCGTTTCTGGAAAACTGCGAGTGGCGGGATAACCTCTTCCAAGATCTGGATTGGCGTTATTATGCTTAAAGCCACCCTTGCGCTGCTCACATTGATCGCCTGCGCCACCGGGGTGCAGGCGCAGGAGGAAGACGAAAAGCCACCGCAACACTCAGGCGTCCGGATCACCTTTCTCCCGCCGCCTATCTCGGGAACAATCTCGCTCGGAATTTACGACAAAGCCGGGAAGCTGGTGCGCGTGCTTCACCGGGAGGCAACGGAAGATGATTTCACGGTAGGGCTGAATGGTCTGATCACGAACTGGAACGGGAAGGACGACGCGGGAGTCATGGTGCCTCCCGGTAAATACCAGGCGCGGGGTTACAGCGTGGGAACGCTGGAAGTGGAAGGGGAGGCTTACCATGCGAACGATTTCATGGTGGGCGAGGATTCACCGCGGGTAAGCCGACTGCTGGATCTGCGACTCCTCCCGACCGGCGAACTGGCGGTAGTTGCCAAACTCGCCAATGAGGAGACCGGGGAGTTGGTGATCGGTGAGGATGGCAAGGTGAAGAAGTCCGAGACAGCCGCGGTGCAGAAACAAGAGGACGCGCAAGCGGAGCAGCCCATCACCGTTGATGGCAAAGAACTCCGCCCGGAATCGTTGCCTGATCTGCGGAAGCCGATCGATGCCACACGAGGTAAAGATAAAACGATCTGGGTAATCGACGAAATTGAGGCGGGAGCCGAGGTAAAGCAGTACTCAGCGGAGGGAGAATTTCTACGCCGCCTTGCGCCCATCGCTGGAGAGCCCGTACCCCGCAGGATCGTGTCCTCGACCATGGAGGATAAGATTTATCTGCTGGAAACGGCTGCCGGTGTGCAGCGGGTGCGTGGACTGGTGCGCGAGGAGAGCCCCGCTTCCGTGGAAACTACGGAGGAAGGCGCAAAGAGCCTCTCTACGTGGAAGACGCTCTTTTCCAAGCAGATCGTGGCGAGCGGAGAATTTACTTCGGTCGCCGACAAACTCGGCCGTCCACAGGCATTCCAACCCGAGCCGCAGATCTCGGTACGCCTGCTGCCCAATCCCCTCTATAAGAACATGCCCGCGAGCGTTTCCCTCCAGATCGCGCACGATGCGGAGGGGAGCTACCTGCAAACCGCGGACGGCCTGCCGCTCGTCAGGGTCACCGAAACTCCGAATCTGAAATGGGCCGTGATGGGCCGGGAGAACGGCAGTCGAGCGGTGACGATCTTCCAGAGTGACGGCGCAATCGTGGAGGAGTTCCGCATGCGAAGACTCGCCAATATGATGGCTTTTGATGCAGGCGAGTATGAGTCGAAGGGAAATGGCGAGTCTGCGCCGTAGCAGAGAGCATCTCTGTTTTGTACAGAAAGAGGCCGGATGACGTGATCCGCTGCACGACTTTCGCGAAGCGTGCAAAGAACTCAACACTCGGCATCCGCCAGCACCTGTCACTCACCCCTCAACTACTTTCACCACCCGCACCCCCGTCCGCTCAATCTCGCTGCACAGCTGCCGGCTCTCTTCCTTTTCCCCGGTGATCAGCACATCCACTTTGCCGATCGGACAGAGCACACTCATGGCCCGCCTGCCCAGCTTGCTGTGATCGACTAGCAGCGCGACCTTTGAACTCTGCGCAATCATAAGCTGCTCGCTGCCGAGGACACTCTCATTGTGATTGGTCGCTGCGGTGGCATCGACGCCTGCCGCAGAGATGAACGCCCACTTGGCGTGATATCTCTTCAGGAAAGCTTCCGCAGACCGCCCAGCCACGACACCAGAACTCGGCTGCAGAATTCCTCCAGTCAGATGGATCTCCGCGCCGCGCTGGCTTCCTTTCAGCCGATCCACCTCGTGCGCGATCACGAGTGAATTCGTGATCACCCGGACCTTCCGCAGCGCAATGAAAGGGCAGAGATGAAAAGTCGTCGTGCCGCCGTCGATCATCACCACATCGCCATCCTCCAGCAGCGCTGCCGCAGCCTGAGCGATTGCCCGTTTCTCTGCGACGTTTTCATCCAGGCGTTCCGTAAAGGCAGCAGGCGCTAATAAGGTCGCCCCATTCTCCAGCCGCTTGATTCCTCCCCATGTGCGCGCGGCTTTTCCCTCGTTGACCAGCTGCACGAACTCCCTCCTCACCGTTGCTTCGGAGGCGCCGATCCGAGCACAGACCTCTGCCAGGCCGAGTTCGGACTCGGTCTGTAAAAGCTCGAGAATCTGGCGCTGGCGGAGCTTTCGCTTCATCGGATCGACATTGACAGGCGGCGGAAGCTCGCGATTAATCGATCAGAAATCAATCAAAACTCAATCACCTCCCGCGCACCTCATGGACAAGTTCCGTCACGTTAATTTCCTCTGGGATGATGCCAAAGCCGCGTCGCTCGACCCGGTTGGTCGCCTCGTCTATCGCTCCAACATCCTCGGCAGCGACCAACGCATCACCAATACGGGTGGCGGTAACACCTCCTCGAAGCTGATGGAAAAAGACCCGCTCACGGGCGAGCAGGTCGAGGTACTCTGGGTAAAAGGCTCGGGCGGTGATTTGCGGACTGCAGGCCGCGAGTTCTTCTCTTCACTCTATCAGAACAAGCTCATCGGTCTTCAGAAGAGCTACGGCGCCCGCCCCGACAAGGGGCTGAAGTCGCAGGCCGAGGACGACATGGTGGCGGCATACAGCCACTGCACTTTCAATCTCAACCCGCGTGCTTCCTCGATCGACACGCCGCTGCACTCCTTCCTGCCCGGCAAGCACGTCGATCACATGCACCCGAATGCGATCATTTCAATCGCGGCGAGCCGCCGTTGCGAGGAGCTGACGAAGGAGATCTTCGGCGGCGAGATGGCGTATGTGCCGTGGATGCGCCCCGGCTTCGAGCTGGGCTTGGCGATGCAGGAGATCTCGAAGAACAACCCGAATGTCCGCGCGATCATGATGGGGCAGCACGGGTTCATCTCCTGGGCCGATGACGACAAGCAGTGCTACACCGACACACTGCGTTTCATCGAGCGCGCCGCGGAGTACATCGAGCAGAAGTATCAGGCAAAGGGGGGCGACACGACGGTGTTCGGCGGCGCGAAGTATCAGTCGCTCTCACAGGAAGAGCGGAATGCAAAGTTCTCCGCTATCCTCCCGTGGCTCCGCGGCCAGGTGAGCCAGCAGAAACTGTTCGTCGGCACGGTGCAGGATGATGAGAAAATCCTCCGCTTCGTGAACTCCAAGGATGCAGCCCGCTTGGCGGAACTCGGCACGAGCTGCCCGGATCATTTCCTCCGGACGAAGATCAAGCCTCTCTACGTGGACTGGAATCCGCAGACAGAAGAGGTCGCTGCGCTCAAAGCCAAGCTCAAGGACGGGATCGAGCAGTACCGGAAGGATTACGCTTCCTACTACGAACGCTGCAAACGCTCGAACTCGCCCGCGATGCGCGATCCGAACCCGACGGTGGTGCTGATCCCCGGCCTCGGTATGATCGCCTGGGGCAAGGATAAGTCGGAGTCCCGTGTCACCGCCGAGTTCTACAACTGCGCGGTGGAGGTGATGCGCGGTGCGGAGGCGATCGATGAATACATCGCTCTTCCGCAGCAGGAAGCTTTTGACATCGAGTACTGGCTGCTCGAGGAAGCGAAGCTGAAGCGGATGCCGGCAGAGAAGGAACTGGCCCGCCAGATCGCGGTGGTGATCGGCGCCGGCTCGGGTATCGGCAAGGAAACCGCTCTCCGCCTCGTGAAGGACGGCGCACACATCGTCTGCGTGGACATCAACCAGGGTGCCGCGGATGCGACTGCAAAAGAGATCACCGATAAGTACGGTGTCGGCATCGGCGTGGCAGGCAGCGGTGTGAGTGGCTGCGGACCGGCCGTCGGTTTCGCCTGCGATATCACCAAGCGCGAGAGCGTCCGTGCGATGCTCGACCAGGTGGCGCTGGCATACGGAGGTTTCGATCATATCTGCGTCACTGCCGGCATTTTCGTTCCTAGCGACACAACGGGTCACATTCCTGACGAGAAGTGGGCGCT
>CBINJX010000546.1:0-4498 GCA_966251085.1 uncultured Verrucomicrobiales bacterium | reverse complement strand
TGACCATGACCACCGGCATATCGGGTGCGACTCGCCGGATCGCGGCGGCAAGTTGATCGCCTGTCATTCGCGGCATCATCCGATCCGTCAGCACTAAATCCCAAGTGCCACTTTGAAACCGGTGCCAGCCATCTTGTCCATCTGCAGCTGTTTCAACGAGGTGTCCCTCCTCTGTCAGGCATGCCGTAAGTACCTCGAGAACAGAAGGTTCATCATCTACGACCAAGATGCGTAGAGACGAAGGTGGAGGTGTAGTTTGCATAAAGCCGAGGTGAGAATCGCCAATCGACGGCAGAGTGACCGTCCGGGTGCATGTTTAATTGCCTGCTCGTTCATAGACCCGGGTGTGAGAATCTCGCTCGAAAGAACAGAACCGCAACCGGTTATCGCATTCGCGTTTACCTGCGGTGTTCCGGTTTACGGCCCCTTTCTGACGTCAAATATTGACGAATGTCGGTCATGGTGCCCTCTGGACTGCTCTCGGAACTTAGCGCACAGTGCGCCCGTGCCTGATCTCGGAAACAAACGCGTCCTCATCTTTATCGTCGCTTATAACGCGGAGAAGACCATTGGCAGCGTGCTTGATCGCATCCCTGCCGAGTTGCGCAACCGCAATGTCGAGATCCTGATCATCGACGATTCCTCCAAAGACCGTACCTTCCATACCGGCCTGCAGCGCGAGGACCGGGTGGGCGATTTCCGGATTACCATCCTCCGTAATCCCGAGAACCAGGGCTACGGCGGGAACCAGAAGCTGGGATACCGGTACGCCATTGATAACGGCTTCGACGTGGTGGCGCTCCTCCATGGCGACGGCCAGTACGCGCCGGAAAAACTGCCCGTTCTCCTCGAGCCGTTCATCAACGAGGACGCGGATGCTGTCTTCGGCTCCCGGATGATCAACAAGCAGGATGCGCTCAAGGGCGGGATGCCGATGTACAAGTGGGTGGGGAACCAGGTGCTGACCACGTTTCAGAACCTGATGCTCGGGAGCAACCTGAGTGAGTTCCACTCCGGCTATCGCCTTTACTCCACCCGGGCACTGCGCCGCATTCCATTCGAGCGGAACTCGAATGACTTCCATTTCGATACCGATATCATCGTCCAACTCCACTTCGCTGGGATGAGGATCAAGGAGATCCCGATCCCGACCTTCTACGGAGACGAGATCTGCCATGTGAACGGGATGAAATATGCGTGGGACATCTTCCGCACGATGCTCCGGGCGAAGTTCCACGAGATGAACCTGCTGTACGATCGCAAGTTTGATGTCGGGCAGGTGGAACTGACGTACGATCTCAAGCTCGGCTTCCCTTCCTCGCATACCATGGCGATCGATGCGGTCCAGCCTGGGGCCACGGTGCTCGATGTGGGATGCGGGCAGGGGTATGTCGCCGCCGAGATGGTGAAGAAAGCGAAGCGGGTGGTCGGGGTGGACCAGTACATCCGCGAGTCCGATCAGGCCCAGATCGAATTCAAAAAATGGGATATCGACAGCCCCGAGTTTCCCGTCGATGTCTCCGAGTTCGACCAGGTGTTTCTGCTCGACGTGATCGAACATTTGCATGATCCGGAGGTTTTCATGGAGCAGTTGCGTGAAGCAGCAGTGCGCAAGCGGCCGGAAATTGTTCTCACCACCGCAAACGTCGCCTTTTTCATCACCCGCTTCATGCTCTTCCTCGGGCAGTTTAACTACGGGCGCAAAGGCATTCTCGACCGTACTCATACCCGGCTTTTCACCTTCCGTTCGCTCCGGGAACTGTTTGACCAGACCGGGTACAAGGTGCTCGAAGTCCGCGGCATCCCGGCTCCGTTTCCAAAAGCGGTCGGCAACAACGTGATTGGCCGCACCGTGGTGGCGATCAATCAGACACTGATCCGCATTTCGCCTGGGCTCTTTTCGTACCAGATCTTTGTCCGAGCGAAAGCGCTGCCGACGGTTCCGCACCTGCTTACTGAAACGATTTCCTCGAGTGAGGAACTGCGGAAAGCGGCGCTGGCTGATGCGAAATGATGCGATTTTGCTGGATTTCGGACGAAATTTGCATCTTTGGGCGGAATTTGCACTTGCGGACTGCTAGAACTTTCTTAAACAGTCACATTTGGTACCTCCGAAATTCGGGGAGTACGAGCCGTCGCGCGGAGTCGCAGGCGCGGCGGATTTTAGGAGCCGCGGGGTGCTGAGGCTTGCCAGCTTCGCACACCACGAGATTGCGACGAGATAAACCACGAACGGGCGGGCCCGCAGCTCCACGATGTCCGACCCCACCAGTCCACAACTATCCAACTCCAGCAAATCCGAGTTAATAACCGGATCCGCGCTCGTGAAGTGCGCGTGATTCTGGGCTCCACCGGGCAACAGCTCGGTGTCATGAAAATCCAGGACGCCCTGCGCCAGGCGCAGGCCATGGGTCTCGATCTAGTCGAAGTCGCCCCCCAGGCGAATCCTCCGGTCTGTCGTATTGTCGACTACGGTAAATTCAAATACGAGGCGGCCAAGCAGGACAAAGAAAAGAAGAACTCCGGTAGTAAGCTCAAGGAGATCAAGTTCCGCGTGAACATCAGTGAGCACGACTACGTCACGAAGATGCGTCACGGTGAGGAGTTTCTCGACAAGGGAAACAAGGTCCGTGTTCAGCTGCAGTTCCGTGGCCGTGAAATGGCTCACCAGGAACTGGGTATGGAGCTGATGAAGCGCATCAAGCAGGACCTCGCTTCCATGGCCAACGTAGAGCAGGAGCCGAAGATGCAGGGGCGTAACGTCACCATGACTCTGGCTCCGCTACCTGCCAATAAGCGGAAGCGTCACTTCCTGAGTACAAACGAGCTGCCGCCGCTCGAAGACGAGGCAGAAGACGAAGACGAAGACGACGAGGAGGACGAGGAGGTCGAGAACGGCGACGAAAAAGAGTAACGCCGGAAAGATGGGAGCCAACACTGGCGCATTGGTTCAGTGTTGGCACGAGGGGAGGGAATGACGAAATACGGATGACGAAGCCCGAAGAGAGCTAAATGCTCATTACTTCGTCATTCGACATTCGTGCTTCGTCATTCCGCCGTAGGCGGACGGGTTGCCTTACGGGACAGTTGCTGGCAGGTTCCCGGCCTTTGCCGTGAATCATCCCAAGCTCATTCTCTTCGATATCGATGGCACCATCATCACCAGCGGTGGCGCTGGTGAACGCGCTCTCCGTCAGGCCCTGAAGGAGCGATTTGGAATCGACGATGACCTGAAAAGCATCGAGATCGCGGGCCGGACCGACTCCGGCATCGTCCGGCAGCTTTGCCGCCGGTTCCACCTGGAGGAGACGCCCGAGAACTTCACGAAGTTTTTCGACGGCTATCTGCATCATCTCGCGGATATGCTTCCCAAGACGGAAGGGCGTCTGCTGCCCGGAATCATACCACTGCTCGATGCACTGAAGGCACGTGAGGATATGGTCTTGGGGCTCCTGACGGGAAATTTGGAGCGCGGCGCCGAGCTGAAACTCAAGCACTATGGTGTCTGGGATTATTTCGAGTTCGGCGCATTTGCCGACGATCACCACGACCGGAATGAACTCGGCCGTTTTGCCTGCTCCCGTGCCTTGGAACGGCGTGGAGTGGAGTTTGCACCGGAGCGGATCTACGTACTCGGAGACACGCCACATGACGTAGCCTGCGCACGGGCCTTTGGGGCAAAAGCGATTGCGATTGCGACCGGTAATTTTTCACGTGCCCAGCTGGCGGAGCATGCGCCGGATTACCTCTTCGATGACTTGAGTGACATCGATGCCGTCCTGGCAGTGCTCCTGTGAAAGTTGAGGGTTGAGTGCTGAGGGTTGAGGGACGTGCACCGGCAGATCGGAGCGGGTGAGGGTGGCGAAGCTGGGGCTGTTTACTGACCTCTGAGCTCGACTTTGGCCATTTTTAGGACCCTCGATCGCCCGCAAATGCTGATATATCCAAGGGTGACCTTCAATTTCTGCATGTCGTGGCATCCATATGAGGGCAAGAAAATGAGCCATCCCGCCTTGGAAGCCTCATATTTCCTTGATGTGCAGGTCGCCAAAATTGGCCAAAGTCGAGCTGAGTACTGAGTACTTTCTTCACCACCTACACGAGCGCTCCGCCCGTCGGATGCTCTCAACTCCCAATTTTCCAAGCAGCCAGATACGCCCCTATGAGGTACGTTTCGGAATGAAGCTGCAGCAAAACCAAGTCTGGAAAAAAGGGGACGAATACCTGCGTATTGTAGAGTTGGAGCGATTGGAGGTGCATTACAAAGCGATCCGGGACCTGCTCACAGGGGCGGGGAAGCATCACCGCGTCAGCAAAAAGGAATTCTGCCGGTTGCTGAAGGAGGCGACGTTGCTGACACAGGAGCAGGTTCGCGAAATCTGGATGCAGCAGCCTGCAGCGGAGCAATCGCAGAATGAGAGGACGCCGTTTGGAGCATGAATTCCGGTACGCTTACCCTTTCAGACGAAATACGGATTCAAACGAGCTGAACAGATCA
>CBINJX010000545.1:0-4510 GCA_966251085.1 uncultured Verrucomicrobiales bacterium | reverse complement strand
AACCGATCCACCACCGCCTCGATCACGTGCGCCGCTCCGCGTTGAAGCTTTACCACGGGCTGCTGTCCTCCGAGTTCGATCATCTCGCCATCGACCCTGGCCCGGACAAACCCCTCCCTCTTCAGCTTTTCGAGAACATCCCTGAACTCGCCGATTTCACTCTGAACAATGGGCGCGAGAACAACAATCCGGCTGTCGGCGGGTAGCTCGAGAATGCGATCGACGATCTGCTGCGGTGACAGCTTAAAAATCGGCTCTCCGGTATTGGGATCATGCGGCTGCCCGACCGAGGCATATAGCAGACGGAGGTAATCGTAGATCTCAGTGGTCGTAGCAATCGTAGAGCGTGGACTGCCTCCCCTGGAGCGTTGCTCGATAGCAATGGCCGGCGAGAGACCTTCAATGAAGTCCACGTCAGGCTTCTGCATCTGGTCCAGGAACTGCCGCGCATATGCGGAGAGGCTTTCCACGTAGCGCCGCTGCCCCTCGGCATACAGCGTGTCAAACGCCAGCGAGCTCTTCCCAGAACCACTCATTCCCGTGATTACCACGAGCTTTTCGCGAGGGATCTCGAGACTGAGGTTCTTGAGATTGTGCTGGCGGGCACCCGTGATCTTGATAGTTTGTGCGGCCATTCTTACTGGACGGCTTTAAACCGTCCAACAAACCACAACAGAGTCTCCGCCTCCAGAGGTTTTCCGATGTCTGACCCCGCTGATTTTGTCCTGACCCGCGAAGAGCTGAACACGCTGCACGAAAAATTCCGCGAAGTGAAGCACTCGATCAACAATACGCTCGCGGTCATCATGGCGCTTTCGGAGCTGGGCCAGCGGAATCCTGCCCATTACGAGAAGCTCGCAAAGGCAGTACTCCAACGTGGCCCGGATGTGGTCCAGCAGTTGCAGGAATTTCAGGCGCAACTCAGTGCGAAACTGAAGACCGGCACAGCTGAGGAAGGATCGAATGGCGAGGCTGGAGGAACGGAATTCCCAACTTCGGGCGTTTTTTAACGCGGAGCGCTATTTCCAGCCGTCCAAGTTCGCCTGTGAGTTCTTATTCTTGAACGTAATCTTATTCTTCCTCCCCGCTTCCGGGCCTGGGGAAAAGAGAGAGTAGGATTAAGTTTAGGAATTAGATGAAGAGGGACGCCGGATTTGTACGATCGTCGCCACCGGCAGATACCCGGCGGCGACGGTGGCTTGAAAACTTCTTACTTTGCCGCAGAGGACGGCAGTTCCTTGATGGAGATGTTGCGGAACTGCACGAGGCTGGAAGCAGGCAGATACTTCCCGTCCTTGTATCCTCCATGGTGCTGGAGTGCGATCGGACCGGAGGCAGGGATGCCGGGGAGCTGCGCATTCTCAATCACCTGCTGCCCGTTGAGCACCACGCTGAGACGGTCTCCCTTCATTGTGATCTCGAAGGTATTCCACTCTCCGACTGGCTTATCCGCCCGCACCTTTGGTGTGACACCTGCACGGACTTCGGCAGGCATGCCCTTGTCGGTCCGATAGCCGTAAACCTCTCCTGAACCCACCGGGCAGCACCAGATGTTGATCTGAGCCTTGTCACGGCCGCGCAAATAGAGGCCCGAGTCAGCTTTGAGGGTCGGGGTAATAATCTCTTTCCCATTGGCATCGAGCTTGTGCGAGCCATCGGGCAGCACAGTAGGAACCGGATAATGGCCGCTGGTTTCCTTGATCCGCCAATCGAGCTTCAGGACGAAGTCGCCATAGCTCTTCTCGGTCCAAAGGTTCTTGTCTCCCTTCGCTTCACTGCGGGCGTCATAGTCGATCACGCCATCGAGCACTTTCCAGTGACCATTATCGCCTGCGGGCACTTTCCAGCCGCTGAGATCCTTGCCATTGAAGAGCGGCGTGAATCCCGCGGGTGTTTCGGCAGCGGAGACCAAGCTGGTCAATGCGCAGGTGGCAGAGAGGAGGTAGAGGGGGATGTTTCGCATAGAATTGAAAGGTGTAGCAGTTCCGGCACCTCGCCGCACTCACCAATCCGCCAGCATCCATAGTCGGATGACGTGATATTTCCACGCCAACAGGACGGCGAGGCCGAGTAAGAGCAGCGCGGCGAGGTCGCGCCTGGAAAAACGATCTGTCGGGCCTCGGGCCCGAACGAAATTCAGCAGTGCGCCGGTCGGGCAGCCGTAGTGGCAATACGCCATCGGCACGAAAAGCGAGGCGATCAAGCCGACCAGGGCGATACTTAACGTTGCCCAGCCTGCTGCCTTGATGACATACGCGTCGAACGGTTCGATATGCGCCAAGTCGATCGGCAGCACCAACATCGATACGGTTACGACAAAGCCGAGTAATAATGGGGGAAGCCACTTGAGGCCGGAGGCGAAATCTTTGGGTAAAACAATCCGCCAGCGTCTCGGCGCGATTCGCCCAATCAGCTCCTGCGCGGCGCCATGCGGGCAAATGTGCTGGCAGTAGAGCGGCTTCCCGCTCGCCCACGGAATCGCAAGAGCGGCGGCCAGCAGCAGCACTAATCCGAACGCAGTGCGCCATGGTGTACTTCCCTGCTGTGCCCACCCGACGATCAAAGACTGCGCAAGCAGATCGCCGGTCAAAAACCCGACATAGACAATCACAAAAACCTGAAAGCTCCGCCGGATCCATTTCCGGCCGTGAGTCCCGGTGAAGGCAAGTACCAGTGCGGCGGCGATCACGAGGGCGAGGCCGATATCACGTGAGGTGATTCGGAATGGTGGAGGTGGAACCGCAAGCGCTGCATCTGCAGAGGCCAGCCGCCTCATGATTCCCTCAGCGACCGCCATACTCGTCATCGTGGCCCCGCTTACTCCTTCGATTCCGGCTTCCTCTGGCGTGGTCCTCGCAATCTCGTCCCATGGTTTTCCATTCCACGTCTGGAGAAAATAAGGATCTCCTTTTACGTCACCGACGTGATCCCGCGTATCCTGGCTTCCGCGGACCTTTACCCCTATCACCCGCAATGCCGGATCAAATGCGACGAGGGCATCGGTCCAGCCACGATAACCGATGATCGATTCCACATGCGGCATCGTTCGCAGGACATACCCGATCTGCTGTCCAGAGCCGTCATACACGAACACTCCCGCACGCTCCCCCGGATCATCCCGGATAGATTCGGCTCCGGGGTAAATCTCCTTTATTTCACTGAAGGCAATCGGCGCATCCCCCCCAATCTTCAGGTGCAGATGATGTGACCGGACCACCCAGGCGATCGCAACGAGCACCGCAAGGCGATACACCTGCAGAAGGCCACGCTTCCAGAGTGGAACAGACCTCGGCCTTGTGCGCCCAGTGGTAGAAGTGCGCGGCTGCACAGGCAGCCGCGCACCGAAGTTTTCTGTCGCTGGAGCAGACAAATCGGAGAGCCCCGCGCTTCAGCGCGATTGGCGTTTAGTTGGCCGGCAGTAACTGCACTGCATCGGCATGGACATACCCATCCGCGGCCGAACCGCCGATCGTGACGATTGCAGGCTTACCCGGCTCGAAACGGAACTTCCCGAGAGAAACGAAGTGTTTGTCCACTGGAGGAGCAACACGCTGATTCACGGTCGCGCTCTTCTTCTCTTCGGCACTCTCGATGATCACCGGAGCGTTTGTGGCACGGTTTTCATGAGCACCATAGGTCAGGCGCACTTCATAATTCCCGGCTTTCTCAACTTTGAATTCGAATCGCGCAGCTCCCATGTCCTTTGCACTCCGATAACGATAACCTGCGCCGACATAACCCGACAGGTTTTCACCTTCACTCCAGTTACCGGTAAGGATCGCCTTTGCATCGTCGAGCACCAGCCCCTGGAGTTGTGCAGCCGGAATGATCTTTGCAGCGAGTTCCGCCAGATCTTTTGGCGGCGGAAGAGGCTGATACCCATTCGGCAGCTCGATGGCGCTGTTCACAGTCAGACGACGTGCAGCACCGGGGAGCTTCAGCAGTTCCTTGAGTTCCGGGAGATAACGCTCATACACCGCACGCGGCGTGCAATCGTTCTTCACGCAGATCGATGCCGCTTTTCCAACCACCTCACCGATCATGCCTCCAGTCTTCATCACGCGGACCGTGCCGAGCGCCTCATGCGTGACGCTGATGTTGCGGCCTGCCATGAAGAGGTTCTCGATGTTCTTCGAATAGAACGTCCGGTACGGGACGGGATAGCCGTGTTTGCGATCGACTCCCTTGCCGAAGACCGCCTTGGAGATGAAAGGATCTTGCGGGAATTTTTTGGCGTACTGCTCTTTCGGATAGTGCAGGTCGATATCCCATGTCGTCGGAACCGTTCCATCCGGGAACTCGCGTTTCTCCGTGATGTCCTCACGAGTAAGGACCAAATCACCAAGCAACTGCCGCGATTCGCGAGTACCGCCGATGTAGGCGATCCACTCGAGCTTTGCGTTCACGTGCTTCTCTTTGCCGCCCTTGTTCTTCATCGCGTTGAACGCGCCAAAGACAGCCCGAAGGTTCCAGTCACGCGTATCCTCCAGCCCGTAGATTGGATGCTTGT
>CBINJX010000544.1:0-4511 GCA_966251085.1 uncultured Verrucomicrobiales bacterium | reverse complement strand
TTTACCTCCTTCACCCGCGCGCGGGTTGGTTGCTTCTCTGAAAGTGCCAAGTGCCAAGTGCCGAGTGAAAGTGCCAAGTGGGCAGCCCTCACTGATTACTGATTACTGATTACTGACCACTTTCTCTCCCCTCTCAAGCACCCGACTCGTTCGATTGCTCCTTTGAAGCTTTCTTCTCGCCACCCGGGCGAGATCGGCTTTAAGCAAACCCGACCATGCCCACGGAAACTCCTGAAGCACAGCTTGAAATCCTGAAACGAGGAGCCGCCCAGATCATCTCGGAAGCGGAACTGCTCGCGAAGCTGCGCCTCGGACGCCCGCTGAACGTGAAGCTCGGCGTCGATCCGACTGCCCCGGATATCCATCTCGGTTTCACCGTTTGCCTTCAGAAGCTGCGGCAATTCCAGGATCTCGGGCACAACGCCATCCTGATCATTGGCGATTTCACGGCCATGATCGGCGATCCGTCCGGCCGCTCCAAGACACGCCCCCAGCTCACGCATGACCAGGTGATGGCCAATGCAAAAAGCTTTCAGGAGCAGGCATTCAAGATTCTCGATCCGGCTCGGACCAAGACTGTTTTCAATGGGGAATGGTTCGAGATCATGACCTTTGACGAGGTGATGAAGCTCAACGCCCGGGTAACCATGCAGCAAATGCTTCAGCGGGAGGATTTCCGGAAGCGCATTGATGCGGGCGAACCGGTCCATCTCCACGAAATCCAGTACCCGATCATGCAGGGCTGGGATTCGGTAAAGATCAAAGCCGATGTCGAACTCGGCGGCACCGACCAGCTGTTCAACATTCTCGTCGGGCGCGATTTGCAGCGTGAAGAGAAGCAACCCGAGCAGGTGGTATTTCTGATGCCGCTGCTCGTCGGCACCGACGGCGTGCAAAAGATGTCCAAGAGCTACGGCAACTACGTGGGAGTCGCCGAACCGCCACAGGAGCAGTTTGGCAAGCTCATGAGCATCTCCGACGAGACGATGGCGATCTACTACACTCTGCTTCTCGGGGAGGCTCTGCCCGAAATTCATCCGATGGATGCCAAAAAGCAGCTCGCATCGCGCATCGTGGAACGCTTCCACGGCGCGGACGCGGCAAAGGCGGCGCTGGATGATTTCAACACACGCTTCTCCAAGCGCGACCTGGCAGAGGCTGATCTGCCTGAAATTCCTGCTGCGCAACTCCCGGCGGACATTGTTTCGATCGTCGTCGCGGCTTACGCGCAGGCATTCCAGATGACAAAATCCAAGGGCGACGCACGCCGGCTGGTGGAACAAGGGAGCGTGCAGTTGAACGGTCAAAAAATCACTGACCCGAAAGCAACTCCAACCCTGGAGGGCGGCACGGTAGTGCGACTGGATAAGACTCGCGCAGTGCGAGTGGTGTAAACCGCCTCGCGGCGGCAATTTACGCTCGTTCCGGCTTCTCCTGCCATCCGCAGATGGCATGTATTCTCGTGCCGTGTACTCTCACGGCTGAAAGCTCTAACATCACAAAGCTTCGCGGCACGAATCTTGCCTCTCAGACTGCGTACATTTGAGAAAACGCCGCTGCCTGCGCGCGAGTCTCCAATACGAATAAGGAAATTTTGAGCGTACTTGGCACTCTTTCGCGCGACTTTTTTTGCGAATCGTTGTTCAAAAACACACGCGTTCGCGAACCGTACTGCGAAAAGCGTGGCTAACGCAGATCTCTGCTGTCCGCTCCCCAATTCGCACCTTGCCCGGACAGCACACTGAATACTAATCCTCCCCATTCCGTCTTAACCGACCAGCACCGGACATGCACCACGACGTTTTGATCGCTGAGCACGATGTTGTGTCCCGCACACGCTTGAAGGCTATTCTTCAGGGCTTGGGGTACACACCTCGCACGTTTGAGAATGGATTGAACGCGTGGGAGGCTTATGAAGAAAAACCGTCGCAAATCGTGATTTGTGACCGGCAAACGCCGGGATTGGACGGCATCAGCTTTTGTTCACGGGTTCGGAGCCGTGCTAGTCTCAGCTACACATTTTTCATCCTGGTAACAGCGTCGTTCACAACTTCAGAAACCTACACGGCGGCAGCAGTAGCAGATGTGGATGACTTCCTGGTGAAGCCATTACGACGCGATGCGGTGTGGCGACGCTTACATGTGGCGCGCCGAGTTCTTCGGTTCGCGCAGCACATTCACAAAATCGAGCAGCGTCTCCCCATCTGCACGAGCTGCAAAAGGATTCTGGGAAAAGGATCAGAGCACCCGACTGAAAAGTGGCAGCAATTGGAAGAATACGCCCGCACTCGGGTCGTCACTCAGGTTGAGCCTGCGATCTGCCCGGAGTGCCTCGAAAAGGAAAGTCAGTGATACTGAAAAAGGCAGCGGAGAGCAGCCGACGAGCGGAGCGCGTAAGGTGGTAAAGAAAGTGCGCATGGAAGATCGCGCACCGCGTTCTCGCTCCAACTCTTCTCCTCCACCGAGGAGCGCATGCGCCGTAGCGCAGTCATCTTGACTGCGGGTAACCGGAGCATCCTTGCTCCGAGTCCTGCGCGCTCCACGAGCGGCTCACAAGCTAGCCTTCTTCTCCTCTTTCTGAATATCTCAGAACTGCCACACGGATCCGCCCTTCGACCAAGATGGTCGGGGCACCCGCAGGCAGGGATGTCTGCGCTACGGCGGAAGCGCCCCTCACACTCGCCGTTCAGAAATCCTACTGCCGTTTTAAAGTAATCAGTATTGCCGGGGATCCTCGATTTGGATCAACGAGGGCTGTCTGCAAATTCTGAAGAGCGGTGGCTCGATACCGCTCCCCCTCCCGCAAAGCTGATCAATAACAGCCCGCAAATCACCAGCGGCTGTATATTCGTCCATTCACACCTGCTTCATTTCGACCGCTCTGCGCATTTTTCTACGCGCCTCAGCAATCAGATCAGCATAAGCGAGGGAGGGTTCGTCGCCCCAGGGATCGCGCTCATTCCGGTCTGTGCCCTTCTGAAAATCGATCGAGTAGAGCCCAAACCGGGGTGTGTAGCTCCCCCACTCGTAATTATCGAAGAGGGACCAATGGAGATAACCGACGAGTGGGACACCGTCGTTCACGATCTTCGTCACTTCATGGACGTGCAGGCGGAGAAACTGTGTGCGGCTCATTTTGTCCCGGCGCTGCGTGAGACCGGAATTATCGGCACGCCGTCGAATCGCCATTCCGTTCTCTGCAATGAGCACGGGTCTGCGGAAATCCTCGGCGTAATGCTGGCAGAAGAAGTGCAGACCGCGAGGCAGGACACGCCAGTCCCACCATTTGCTGGTCACCGTGGCGAGCACCCATGAGCGGAATGAGCGGTTCTTGAATTCGTGATCCCAGAACACGGGCAGGCGGAAGGCATGCGCGGCAAACGGGTCGTAATAGTCGAGGCCGATGTAGTCGAGCACACACGCGCGAGGTGAAGCGTAGAGTGCTTCGAGCAGTGGGGCGAAATGCGCAGCATGAAAGTGACGGTAGCCGATCCAGTTACTCACCCGCTTCACTATCGCCCCGAAGTAGTAAGAGAGATCCTTGTGCAGAGGGATACGTGCTTTCTCGAACGCTTCCTCAAACACCCGCACACAGTCGCCGATGTATTCCCCAACCCCGCTCCTCTCGACTCCGCGTTCGCGGGCACAGAGTAGATCCAGCAGCAACTTGTCGGACCAGTAAAGGTCGGAGCAGTAGTTGTTCAGAGCCACCTGTGGTATTGGCCAGCCTGCCTCTTCGTAAAGATCATGGATGACGTTGTACGCCTGGATATGAGCGGTCAAAAGGCCATTGTAGGCGCTGGTCATCGACTTCAGCCCGAGCGTTGCCTTGGCCGGAAACTGGCGGCCGAGATACGAATTCAGCACGAGCATGTTAGGCTCGTTGATCGTGATGAACCAACGCAGCGGCCGCGGCAGCCGTTCGTTCAGATAGCCGACCACTTCGCGGACATAATTTGCAAAGAGTCCCGGAGTCTCGGGATCGAGCCAGGGATCCGGCCCCAGCCACGCAGGATGCACGAAATGATGTAGCGTCACCACCGGCTCAAGTCCGTGTTCCTGGCAACTCGTGATCATTGTCACATAATGGTCGAGCGCCTTCCGGTCAAAACCGCGTCTGGCCTGGAGATCGATCTCGGAGTTCAGCTTCGCTGCGGCAACAGGCAGCTCCACACTCGACCTGCGCGCATCGAGCTTCCCTGGAGTCGGCTGTACCCGGCTCCATTCAATTCCGAGACGGAATGCATTCAGCCCCAGCGCCCGGCAGCGCTCGAAGTCTTCCTCGTACCGGTTCCAAAAATCGGCGGCCACTCCGGTCGGCGCGACATCCCGTGCTTCCTCCACCGCCGCCCAATTCGTCCGCGGTTGGCCGGGTCCGTTATATCCCCCTTCCGCTTGATAGGCTGATGTGGCAACGCCCCAGAGGAAGTCTTGATGTTCCATAGCTATGGTTTCTCTGCGGAGACAGCCTGAGTCATCGCCTCACGCTGCTCTTTCTCGATCATCAGGGG
>CBINJX010000543.1:0-4511 GCA_966251085.1 uncultured Verrucomicrobiales bacterium | reverse complement strand
CGTCTGCGATTTCGTCGAGGCGGCAATTGGTCTTCATCAGGATGTCAGGATGGAAAAGCCGAACCCGATTGGTTCGGCTGAAACGAAGAGCAGTACGGCTCTTCGTGCGCGCTGCTATTGGTTTCCTTCGCGCTCGGGATTCTGGTTCGGAGCCGGGTTTTCAGCAGGCTCCTCAGGGAGATTTAGTTCGTCCAGAATACTGAGCACGCGATTGCCGCGTTCAATGGATTCGTCGATTTTGAAATGGAGCTGCGGCGTGTATTTCAGGACCACGCGCTTGGCAAGCTCATGCTGCAGCAGGGTGCGCTTATCACCCAGCTTCGTGAGGGCATCCCGGCGCTGGGGCTCTGACCCAATAACACCCACAAAAACCTGGGCCTGTTTGAGATCAGGAGTCACCTGAACCTGCTGGATGGTTACGAGCTGCGCTTCGAACTGGCATTCCCGGCGAATGAGGTCACCGAGTTCACGCTTGAGAACCTCGTTAACACGCTCAAGACGGTGTTTCATGGAAAGTTTCTAGTTAAGAGTTGAGAGTTGAGAGCCGCGTCACATGTAAAGACGCTTGAGGAGTTGAGAAGACGTGTTCTCAACTCCAAGCTTTCAACCCTCAACCAGGCGCGAACCGCCTTAGAGTTTCTGCGGGAGTTTCTCGAGTGTGTAGCACTCGATAATGTCTCCCTCTTCGTAATCGTTGAAGTCGCCCAGCTTGATGCCGCATTCGAGGCCCGCGCGAACTTCTTTCACATCGTCCTGGAACCGGCGAAGGGTCGCCAGACCACCATCGTAGATCGGTTGCCGTCCGCGGAGCACACGGGCGCGTGCCGTACGGGCGATACGGCCATCGGTGACCATACAGCCAGCGACCAACCCCTTGGTGAGATCGAACACACGCTTCACCTCGGCATGGCCGATAATGCTTTCGCGTGTCTCTGGATCAAGCATTCCCGCCATGGCTTCCTTCACCTGATCGATCAACTCGTAAATGATCGAGTACAGCTTGATCTGGACACCCTCGCGCTTCGCAGCGGCGGCGGCTGTGCTCTCGGTCTTCACACCGAAGCCGACAATGATGGCGCTCGAGGCGGCGGCGAGCAGGACGTCATTCTCGCTGATCGGACCAACGGCGCTGTGCACGATGTTAAGCGAGATCTTCTTGCTTTCGATCTGCTCAAGCGAGTTGACGAGCGCTTCCAGGGAACCCTGTACATCGCCCTTGAGGACAACGTTCAGCACCTTCTTCTGTCCCTCTGCGAGACTGTCGAAGAGGTTCTCGAGACGCGGTCGTGCGGGAGTGGCGAGCTTCTGCAGACGCTGGGCGTTCTGGCGCTCCTGAGAGAGGGTGGCTGAAGCCTTGTCGGATTCCATGACCACCAGCTCGTCACCGGCATTCGGCAAACCTTGGAAGCCGAGGATCTTACACGGAGTGCTCGGTCCTGCGGACTTCAGCGGCTTGTTCATGTCGTCGATGAGCGACTTCACTTTGCCGTTGAACGTACCGCAGATGAACGGATCGCCCACCTTCAGAGTGCCTGTGCGAACAATGACCGTCGCAGTCGGACCACGACCTTGCTCAATCTGAGCTTCGATGACCGTGGCACGAGCGGGACCGCTCGCTTTACCCTTGAGTTCGGAAATTTCCGCAACGAGGAGGATGTTCTCGAGCAGCGAGTCCACACCCTGATTCTTCAGGGCGGAAACCGGCACAACGATCGTGTCGCCACCCCAGTCTTCCGGGGAGAGACCCTTCTCCTGCAATTGACCCTTCACCTTGTCGACATTCGCGCCCGGCGCATCGATCTTGGTAATTGCCACAATGATCTGGACCTTTGCGGCCTTCGCATGGTTCAGCGCCTCAACTGTCTGCGGCATAATGCCGTCATCCGCAGCGACGACCAGCACCACGATATCCGTGACGTTGGCACCACGGGCACGCATGGAGGTAAATGCAGCGTGGCCCGGAGTATCGAGGAAGGTGATCTTCTGATCGTTGCGGGTCACGGAGTAGGCGCCGATATGCTGCGTGATACCACCGGCTTCGCCAGCTGCCACCCGCGCCTTGCGGATGGTATCCATCAGCGTGGTCTTGCCGTGGTCCACGTGACCCATGAAGGTGACGATTGGAGCACGAACGGCGAGTTCCTCGACCTTCGGCTTCTCGACTTCTTTCGGTGGCTCGACCACCTTCTCGACCGGCTTGTGAACGCCAGCGCCTTTCTCGCGCTTTTCCTTCTCGAAGCTATAGCCATGCTTCTCGCAGACCTTCGTCGCGACATCGGCCTCGACCGGTTGGTTAAGGCTCACGAAGATGTTCATCCCCATGAGATCGCCGATCACCTGGAACGGCTTGAGCCCGAGCGCCGCCGCGAGATCGCGGACAATGATCGGGGGTTTGAGGTGGATGACCTTATCGTTGGCCTTCTCCTCGACAGGGGCTTCGACTTCGGGAGCAGGTGCTTCCGCTGCTGGTGCCTCGACAGCCGGCTCAGGTGCTACCTCTTCAGGGGTAGGGGTTGGCGCCGGTTTCGGTTCCGCCGCTTCGCGCAGGCGGGAAATGGAAGGAAGTACCTTAAAGCTTGACTTAGTCTGCGGTCCATCCGTCGGACGCCGACGAGCCGTCTTCGGCTTCTCATCGATCAGAGAAACCGCTTCAACCGGGGCAGCCTTTGGAGCCGCAGGTGCGGCAGCTTCGCCCTTCTTTTTAGCGTCGGCGGGAGTAGGCTTGCCCGCGGACGACTTCCCAGCAGCAGATCTCCCGGCCGGCTTGCTGTCGGCGGTTCTGCGGGGATTAGGGCGATTCGTATTTGTTCTCGTAGCCATTAAAAAGGGGCGGGGTATTCATAGGCGCCTCATCGTGTGGCGCCGGTTGTCTTCGCAAATTCGCGCACGGCAGCCGAATGGATGGCTGTCGCCTCGTCAATCGAGCATCCGAGAATGTCGGCGATGTCCTGCGGTTCGGCGCTGGTGACAACCTCGACACTGTTCATGCCGTTAAGAGTCAATTGGCGTGCAACAGCATCGGAAACCTTGAGCGTATGCGCTAGTGAATTGACACCTTTGTCGACATTTTGCTCAAACTGCTCCCGGGCGGACTCGTCCTTCGAGATGTTGATATCCCAGCCGGTGAGGCGGGAGGTCAGACGTGCGTTCTGACCACGCTTGCCGATTGCCAGTGAAAGTTGGTCCTCGTCCACCTTGATCTGTACGGCTTTGCGCCCTTCATCGAGCGTGAGCGTTTTCACCTTGGCGGGTTTGAGTGCCTCAAGGACGAACTCCTTGATGTCCGGACTCCAGCGGATGATGTCCACCTTCTCGTTGTTCAGCTCGCGAACGATATTCTTCACGCGGGCTCCACGCATTCCAACGCAGGCGCCTACCGGATCCACTTTCTCGTTCGGGCTAAAAACAGCGATCTTGGTGCGGTAACCAGCCTCACGGGCGATTCCACGGATTTCCACCGTGCGATCCGCGATTTCGCTCACTTCGGTCTCAAAGAGACGACGGACAAAATTCGGATGGCTGCGGGAGATGATGATCTCCGGTCCACGGGAACCGTTCTCCACCGCGACAACATATGCGCGGATACGGTCGCCGACATTGTAGTCCTCGGTCTGGACCCGCTCCCGGTTCGGCATGACGGCCTCGAACTTGCCGAGGTCCACGATCACATCCGAGCGCTCAAAGCGGCGCACGGTGCCGGAAACGATTTCACCGGCGCGATCCTTGAACTCGTCATAGATCATCTCCTTTTCCGCCTGGCGGATCCGCTGCATGATTGCCTGCTTCGCGGTTTGCGCCGCGATGCGACCGAAATCCTTGGGTGTCACTTGCACATCGATCTCTTCGCCGAGTTGTGCGTCGGCTTTGATCTTCTGGGCATGGGCGAGCAGAATTTCGTCGTGCTTGTTTTCCACCTTTTCCACGACGATAAGTTTGGCGATCGCCTTGATTTCACCACTTTTCGGGTCTATCTCGACGCGAAGCTCCCGCGCCGGTCCCACCGCCTTGCGAGCGGCAGTGAGCACGGCTCCATTGATCGCCTCAAGGAGCACTTCACGCTTGATGCCCTTGTCGCGCTCGAAAAAGTCGAGGCCTGCTAGGATTTCGCTGTTCATAGATCGTCCGTGACTAAAAACAAAAAAAGTGGGTTTTTTAGGACCCACTGGTCTTGTGTTGGTCGGTTTTCAAACGTACGAGCCTCCCTCTAGAGCGTCAAGGAGAGAAACCACCCGCTTGCCGGTTGTGGGGAGTGGCGATAACGGTGCGTGGAGAAGGCTGGCTTGGTTTGGGCTCTTGATTCATTTCTTAAACTTACGCCTGCTCTCTCCTGCCCGTAGTCTCGAAAACAGGGGGTATGAGTAAGATTATGTCTTACGGTTAAGAACTTCTGGATGGGGGTTGTCTCCCTTCATCTCTTTTTTTGAGCCTTTTCCTGCCTTTTGCGGTCCATTTCCGGTCTGCCGCTTCATTCAGCAGTTTTACCCGCCCGATTTCCGCCGTGTCCCCTTCAT
>CBINJX010000542.1:0-4523 GCA_966251085.1 uncultured Verrucomicrobiales bacterium | reverse complement strand
CCGCTTTGGAGGGAGTGTGGTGTGCCTGCGCAGAGTGCATACGGATCTGAGGGAGATGGAGCTTCGTGCGTAAACGGTGGGTATTGTAGCGCGTGCCTCGGCATATCGGGTACGCCTCAGTGATAGCCCGCTGCTATAGCCCACCGCTTCTGTACGAGTGAAATGGGAACGGCTGGGCACGTTTTCTCTGCGCGGGGACGTCTCTATTCCTCCAAAGCGGTGCCTCGTAAAACTCGCCACCGCACTCCAAAAAGCGCCCCGTTCATCCACGGGTGAGATGTGTAGATTTACACCTTTCGCCCAAACTTCTTCTCCAGCTCGCCATACGAAATCTGGATCATCGTCGGCCGGCCATGGGGGCAGCAATAGGGGAGTTCACAGGCGAGGAGATCCTTGATCAGGCGCAGTAGCTCCGGTTCGCGGAGGTAATCATTCGCCTTTACCGCATGCCGGCAGACGGTCTTTGCGATCATCTCTTCGCCGAGGCGCAGTTTGGAGGTCTGTGCGCTCGTTTCGCGGAGTTCATCAATGATATCCCGCAACGCCTGTGAGGGATCGGTGGCCTTCAGAAAGGTCGGCAGGGCGTCGATCTTGAAGGTGCAGGTGCCAAACGGCTCCACGGCGATCCCCGCGCGCTGGAGGACCTCCACGTGGCGCTGAATCCAGTCGGCATCCTTTGGCGGAACCTGCAGGGTGATGGGGAAGAGGAGCCGTTGGGTCGGGACTCCCTGCTGCTCCATCCGATTCAGCATCTCCTCGAAGAGAATCCGCTCGTGCGCTGCGTGTTGATCCACCAGGACCAGCCCGCTGGCGTTCTCCATGAGGACGTAAAGTTTCCCGAGAACGCCCAACAGGCGGAAATCATTTGGCGAAGCGCCGAGAGATCCGCTCTGTGCAGGGCTCTCCGGCTTCTGTGGCGTCGCCTCCGGCGGTGCTGAGGGAAGTGCGGGCTCCAGAGGGAGTGCGTCGCGGGCAGGGGACGTCTGAGCGGGAGCATCGCTCTTGGGCTCAGTTTCCGGTGCCGGAGGCTTCGGAGTGATCGCGTCTGGCGAAAGGAAAACCGAGGGAACGTCGAATTTTGGAGCCGGTGGCAATTCCGCCCAATCCTTGCGGAGCGCGGTTTGTTCCCGCTCAGGAATCAGGGGGAGCGTCTCGGGTGCCGGTGCCGCTTTGGCCGCTGGTTGTGGTGACGGTGGAGCCGCCCGGAAGGTTTGCGACCAGCTTTGCCGATCACTTTCCAATGTCTGCCGCACCGCCGCTACGAGGCCTTCCCGGATATAGGCGTTGTCCCGGAACCGCACCTCGCGTTTGGCCGGGTGCACGTTTACATCCACCGCAGCCGGATCGAGTTCCACAAAGAGGAACGTGACCGGGTATTGCCCCTTCATCAGGGCAGTATGGTACCCCTCCCGCAGCGCATGGGAGATGGTCACGTTTTCCACGGCCCGGCCGTTCAGGAAAACGAGCTGCTGCTGACGCGTGGAGCGGCTCACGCCGGCCTTTCCGAGGAAGCCGCTAATCTTCAGGTCACCGTAATCGACCTCGACAACCTCGAGCAGCTCATTGGCGAGAGTCGCGCCGCAAAGGTCGCGAATCCGCTCCATGAGATTATTTGTGGGCGGGAGCTGGTACACCAGGCGGTCGTCATTTACGAACGTGAAGCCGACTTCCGGATGTCCGATTGCCTGAAGGTGGAGTTGATGCTCGACGTGGTGAGACTCGGTGTTCTCCGTGCGCAGGAACTTTCGGCGGGCTGGTAGATTGTAAAAGAGGGAGCGCACCTCGATCTGCGTCCCGGGGGCATCACCGCCGTCGCGGACACTCTCAATCTTTCCGCCATTCACGATCACCTCAGTGCCGGCCAGGGCATCGCGCTCGCGGGTGCTGAGCCGGAAACGGGAGACGCTGGCGATACTCGGCAGGGCTTCTCCGCGGAAGCCTAGGGTCCGGATTGCGGAAAGATCATTTCCGGTTCGGATCTTTGAGGTGGCATGACGCTCCAGGCAGAGGAGGGCATCGTCGCGGTCCATTCCGACGCCGTCGTCCACGATTCGAATCTGCGAGATGCCGCCCTTGCGGATGAGTACCTCGATACGTTTTGCCTGTGCGTCGATGGAGTTTTCCACGAGTTCCTTCACCACCGAGGCGGGCCGCTCCACCACTTCGCCTGCCGCGACTTGACTGGCGACGGTTTCGGAGAGGAGGGCGATGCGTGGCATGTGGAAGGGAGCGGATCGGTGAACTGCGTGTGAAATCTTCTGAACGAAAGAAGACGGAGAAAGTCAGAGATGCCGATTGAAGCAGCCATCAGGCCCTCGTGCAAACCCATGAGACTCGCACTCGACACTGCCCCTGACCGGGCGTAATTTTTGCTAGTGATGATCAGCCTTACCGAATCGGCCATCAAACAGCTCCACACCCTCGTCCGAGAGGATGGAGATACGAGCAAAGGACTGCGTATTTTCGTCGAGAAAGGCGGATGCGCCGGTCTGCAGTATGGGATGAAGCTGGACCAGACACGCGACGGTGACGAAGTGCACGAAGAGCAAGGCGTACAAGTCATGATCGATCACGACAGTCTTCCCTATCTGCGCGGTTCCACGCTGGACTACGCGGACGACCTCGCCGGCGCTGGTTTCCGGCTGAAGAATCCAAACGCCGCACGCAGTTGCGGCTGCGGCACCTCCTTTGAGGCGGCGCAGGACGAATCGCACTCTCACTAGATTTCGGCGCAAGGTCGCGCCACTTTCAGCACCACATGGCTCAGGACTTTTACGACGAGTATGACGAAGCGCCCGAGACGCCCGGGCGTGACAATCTCTTTCTCTGGACCGTCTTCATCCTTTTGCTGATCGGTGCGGCCTTTGCGTGCTGGCTTGGTAGTTTTTACATCTTCGGGCATCCGGAGGAGCCCAAGCCTTACAAGATTCTCAAAAAGCTAGGGAAAATCGATCCGCCGAAGCGCTTTGAGGTGATTGCGGCGCCGCCGGGTGAATTCCTGACTCCGCAAAAGCTTTTCGAGCGCTACAGCAAGATGACCCGTCTCGAGCTGGAGCGTGAAAATGCGGAATTGCTGCGGAACTACATCAAAAACTACCGGGAGACCAAGAAGCTCGTGCCGTATGCCACGGGCCGGTATGAGATCATCAGCTCTTATGAGCTGCAGAAGTCCGATATGTTCCCGTCGGGTGTGGTGGCGCTGGCGCAGGCGATTGAATACCCGCAGGTGCTGATCGAGCACGTGTACACATCGGCGCCGACAGCCATCCCGGCGCTCCGCTCGATGCTTCAGACGGGCTTGGACGTGAAGCTCGAGAGGACACACGATCTTGCGGCTGTGATCCACGTCGAGCGGACATTCGATGGACGGCTTCAGTTTACTGTGATGCCGCTCCTTTATGGGACCTACGCACTGAAGCAAGGGGTGGGGACTTTTGGTCTCGAGCCGCCCGACGACCTCAATATCGATGCCGGGGTGCCGATCGTGAAAGGGAAGATGCTTCAGGATTCGTTGCGTACTTATGCCGAGTACCGTCGCAAGGCGCCGGTGAAGACGGCGCAGCCGGAGGATGAGGATGGCCCCAAAGCTCCGGAACTAGTGCGTCTCGATACCGTAAAGCCTGGGGCTCCAGTACCGGAAACCGGAGCGTTGCCCGAGTTGCCTGTTGCGACGCCGATTCCTGCGGGTCCGCCGAAGACGGCATCTGTCCGACGTGCCACTCCTCCGCAAGTCGCTCTCAATGCGACGCCACGTCCTTCAGCACCGCCCGTACAGCCGCCTGTGGCGACACCAGTGCCGGCTGCGGAGGAGCGTCCTCCTGCAATTTCGCCGCAGGGTGTTCCTCTGAAGCCCTTTATTGCCTCTGCGCCTGCGCCAAACATGCAGACCAGTGGTGGTGGCAATTGGCGGACCTATAGTCCGGGACAGCAGCCAAGCGGCCGAACGATCACTCCGAGAGAAGCCAGCGCGCTGGCGGATCGTGGCGATCTGGGAGAGCGTATTTATCTTCGCGGTAACTTTGTGGTAACGGCTTCGGGTGAGAATCGTGCGGTGCTGCGTACCCAGGGAGCCATGGGCGATCCTACAAGGCCGGGTACTGCGGCAGCTCGTATCATTGTCGAGTATCCGCCCAGCGCCGTGCCACCTCCAGAAGGCTCAACGTTTTCCCGGGATGAACAGCGTGGATTCGAGGTGCGCGATGTCCGCCGTGGAGCGGATGGGCAGATCAATATCTACGTTCGCGAAATCACGCAGGGGTAGGGTTGAGGGTTGAGAGCGGCGCACCGGCGGATCCGAACGGGTGAGCATGTCGGTGCCGGCAGTGAACCTTCATTTGCAACTGCCCTCCCGGTGGTAGGGCGGTTGCGCTGTCGACCGCTGGGAGGGCGCGTGGAGAGCGATTCCGCGTCTCCCCGGGAAGGGCACTCACGGCGCGAATTTTACGGAGTTCCGCCCGTCTTACCCTTCCTGTAAAGGGTCAATTGTGCGTGGCGATTACAGGGTGCGTGGTGAGCCAAATTGA
>CBINJX010000541.1:0-4543 GCA_966251085.1 uncultured Verrucomicrobiales bacterium | reverse complement strand
ACCAACGGCGGTCCACTGGATTGCCGCGCCGTCCGGAGTTTCCCAGACCATGTTATCGCGCAGGCTGGAGCTGACGGTGTAGGCGCCGAGGCGCTGTAGTACGTCGAGCGGGTTCTCCAAGGTCCAGGCGGCGTTACCGGAATCGATGTTCACACCGACGAAATCTGTACCTGCAGCTTCCACCAACTCGGCCAGTTCCCAGCTGTGCATGTCGCCGGCATGGTTCTCCATGGCGATCTTTACCCCGGCGTCTTTGGCCGTGGATTCACAGGCTTTGAGCACCTTCACGGTATCGGCGATGCGAGCCTTGATGCCACCCGGGGTTTTCCGGTCTTCCATGCTGCCGAGCACGACGCGGAAAACCGGGGAGCCGAGCGCTTTGGAGACACGAATGCCGGTGGCGAGATGTTCTTCGGCCGTGCCCCAGCTGTTCCGGAACTTAACGGCCGTAGGGCAGATGCTCCAGGAGCCGGTGTAGATCTGGACTCCGATCTGATCAGCCTTGGCTTTGATGTCGCGCAGATAAGCATCATCGAGGCTCTCATAGGCGTCGAGATCGGTGATGAACACGACATCGACCTTTTGTTCCGCCGCATAGTCGAGCAGTTGCGGCGCCTTCCATCCAAAGGCGCGCACGGCGAAGTTGTCGTAGCCGAGTTTGATCTTCTGTGCCGAAGGAGCTTGTGCGCGGAGTGATGCAGGGACGGAGGCGGCGACAGCCGCTGCGGTGAGTCCCTGGAGGAAATGACGGCGATTGACCGGAAGGGAGAGGGGATCCATGAGGAAACGGCTCAATTAGAGAGCCGCTCCCATGCGGGTCAACTTTTTACGGCCGCTACACCGCGCAGTGTCGCACGAGGTCATCGAGGTTGAACACCCGCCGGTGGCCCGTACGGGTGTTCCGGAAAACGACCTCATACCACCCACGCATCCGCTCGGGACGGTAGTAGTATTCGCCGACCTGTATCGGACGATGGGTGATGATCCGGTGGATGACCTGCTCGTATTTGGATCTCGGCAATTCCCGGATTACACGACGATTCCAATCAATGATCCGTCCGACATCCTCGTAGCGCCGCGGCCGGTCGGTGAAATCGAGCAGCGAGCGGGCGCGTCCGTCGAGGACCGCGTAGATATGGCGCACAACATCCGAATTCCCGAGTTCCCGCAGCGACTTGCGGAACGGTTTCGCGATCTCTGTCGCGATCTCCCTCAAGCTCAAGGTCCGGCCGTCATTTACGACCCACTCCGCCACGTTCGGGTCCCGGGCAAAAGGATTTTTGGGGAAACACTCGTAGCGAGCCAGAAAGCCTTTCCGTGAGGTATGTTTCCTTGGCTTGAATCCCTGGATCACCGGGATTCCTCGCTTCTCGAGTTGGGACAGGCTGTGATCCGGCCATTTCAGCACCTCCAGGATCACACCTACGATGAATGTGGTCGTCGCCACCATCAACCAGGGATCCGGCGTGAAATCACATGTTATCTCGATCCGGTTTTCCCGCGGTCGTACCCCGACGCCAGTGCTCAAGCGATTCGTCGCGAGGAGCATCACTGGTGTGTGCAGGATGTAGGTAAGCAGGAGTGCGAGCTGGCGCATGCCTGCTGCATCGAGTTGATATGCCTCCGGGACCGAGACGTTGTAATGGCTGCTGAAACCTTCCAACCGCACCGTCTTGCCGTTTGCCTCCTCCCACGCATCGAGTTCGCCACGGACAAAGGCAATTTGCTCCCAGAGCGATCGCGCTCCTCGAACACAGCAGCCGTCCTCGATTTCAATGATCGGAGTCGCGACCTCGATCACACCGGTGTCAAAGTAAAGTGCACCTCCCGAAGGGAGGTGAAAGGATCTGCCGGTCCGTGGAATCATCTTCTGCCGAACGATCTTCTGGGGGCTCCTGAAGATGTGTTCAGGCAGGCGTTTCTCCTCCTGGACATAAACAGTAAATTCCGACTCCAGACCGATAACAGGAATCCGGGCTTGGGCGACCTTGAGCTCTTTGGCGCCGGACGCCTGGTTTCTTCGGGAGCGGGGTCGAAGGTTGGGTTTGCGCGCAGCTGCAGGCATTTGGGTCTAATGCCAAAACGGAAACCCCAGTGGGGCCGGATGGCATTCCGCGGCAACCTTCTACTCTGCTTCTGTAAAATCGCGCGGCACGACCGCTAGGAAACCCAGATCGAAGTGGAGATGGTCATCCGTCTCGCCCGGACCGTGCCCGAATGGCTTGACATACACCTCCTGGCCAATCGATTCCGCCACCCTCGCGTACCGCTCTAAAATTTTGGAAGAATCGACGTAGTTGTCACCGATTCGATAGATATCGGCCGCCGCTCCCCAGAGATGTGGGCTGGCTACCTGCGACATCGCGTGAGCAGGTGAGCGATAACCACCGTTTACACTGATAGAGACCGGAGCTTCGACCCTGCTCCGGAACTCTTGTAAATATCGGGCAAGCACAGAGACAGCGCACGGGACGTAGTGTGGAAACGAACGGAAAAGCAGATCTGCCTCGCGGCAGTCCACTGCCATTAGCTCGGAGAGAGTGAAGTGCGCGGTCAGCTTGGTAGTCTTGGCCTGCTCCCACGAGTCCACTCGGTAGAAGAAGCGTGGGAGGCGGTGCTGACGTCCCCAACCGTCCGTAATCAGTTCTCCCGGACGCAGTAGAGCGCGATGCTCCTCGGGGAGCGTTCGTCCATCAACAAGCGGAAGCGGATCACTCATGGTGTTTTTCCTCCCGATGTGTCCCAACCAGGAACCGGTGCACGGCGGAGGCGATCTCTGCGACAGCTTTGGTCCGTCGCGAATTTGCCGGAGCGCTCTCGGTGAGGATCGATAAAACGTACGGTTCTCGATCCGGCACGAAGATGATGCCGGCATCATGGCAGTGAGTGGAGATTTCCCCCGTCTTGTGCGCTACCTTCACACCATCTGGGAGCCGGGCAGGGATCATGCGGTTAAATTCCTGCGCGAGCAGAATATCGACAGCCAGCTTCCGGTGTTCCTCGGACAGATGCCCCTCATCGAGAAACAAGCGGAACAACCGAAGCAGTCCCTCAGCGGTGGTCTCGTTGTTGATCTCCTTCTGGAAGGCGACATGATCCTCAACTCCGCGCCGGACTTCCAAGCCATCAACACCAGCATCTTCGAGAGACTGGCGGATAAAAGGAACGGTGAGAAACTCGAGAAGCAGATTGGTCGCGAGATTACTTGAACGGGTGATCATTACACGGGCGAGCTGCTCGATCGACATCGATCGACCTCTGCGCCTGTGAACTGCTACGTCACCATCCCGGTCTCGCTCGATCCGGTACGGTGTGCCATCGACGATGCTCTGGAAGCGGTTTCGAACATGAAGCGGGTCCTCCAAGCGCGTCTTACCTGCCTCGACGGCTTTCAGAAGCGCAAAAAGAATCGCCGCCTTGAAGGTACTGGCCGCATGGAAGAAGCGGTCACCCTGATACGAGAACCGAAGGGAAGATTCATAGTCGTAGAACGCAACGGCGATATTATCGAGTTGCGCCTTATGGCTGATCTCCTGAACGCGAGCGAGAAGCTTGGAGCCGGGCACTGCAGTATGGTGGACGGTAGCGGACTTCTAGGACTTGAAGTGAAGCCAGAACTTAGCCGCGAAAATTGGCGTCACGTGGAATGAACCCAAATATTTTGAGCCTTTTGTGCCTGTTTGCGGCGGAAAATGCATTTTTCGGGCAGTCTACACGCACGGCTCGGTTTGGCCGGAACGTAGGAAGTATTTACCACTTCACGAACGGTCCGCTTCGCTCCTAAGCCGTGCATACAACGCTTCGAGAGCTTCCGGAAGCACGCGTGTATCGGCGAGTACCGGCATGAAATTATTGTCTCCTTCCCAGCGGGGGACAACGTGCAGGTGCAGGTGATCCACCACGCCGGCCCCCGCGCATTTCCCGAGGTTGAGACCAATGTTGAATCCCTGCGCCTTTACTGACGTACGCAGCAGCTTCTGGCCGAACTCCGCGAGCTCCCACAGCTCCAGTTTTTCGCCATCCGTCAGTTCGGAAAGATCAGCTACCTTCCTATACGGCACCACCATCAGATGTCCCACGGCATAGGGATAGCGGTTCATCATCAGGAAACAGCTCTTCCGTCGTGCCACTACGAGATGCGCGGCATCGTCACTGGTACGAGCGGCATCCAGAAGGAAATCCGGGGTGCTCTTTGTATTGAAATATTCCACGCGCCACGGTGCCCAGAGTGCGGAAAAGTGTTCGAGATCCATGTATGGGCGAAACTAATTGAAAGTCTGCGGTACGTCAGCAAGCAGCTGGCGGTTGGTGGTTTTCTCCAGGATACGGAACTGTTGTAACCAAAGATCCTGACCGTTTTGAGCGGCCGCTCCGGATACCTTTGTAGGGAATGCTCCCCCCGTTATCACGGCGACATCAAAAATCCGCTCCGTTCGTTCCGGAGCGTTCGAGAGACGGACAGCAGAGTGGGGTAGGCTTCCAGCCACCAGTGTTCGGCAGGGCTTATGCTGAAGGGGAGTATCTCCTGCCTTTCGCGCTGAAA
>CBINJX010000540.1:0-4544 GCA_966251085.1 uncultured Verrucomicrobiales bacterium | reverse complement strand
TCCCCAACTCCGCCGCCGGAGCCAGATATCCACTGGCAGAAGGCAAAGAGCACCGATCAAAAACCAATCCGTGAGATCCCGGCGGAGCGGCGTTGAGGTAGAAGGCGTTGTGAAAATATCGCCCGGAGCAGGGGCAAACCGGCCGTCGCCCACCGTTGCCATCTGCTTGAGAAGAGGTTCATTCGTCTCCGGTGCAAGGAACTCTCTCGGATAACTGCGTGTATGACCAAATACCATTCCGCCGTCGGGTAAGTCCGGCGAGGTGACGGAAAAGACGGTAGTCCCTTCAGGCGGGAGTGAGAATTCCGCCCGGTAGCTGCCCGGCGCCTCCTGGACGGCAGTCATCGTTTTGGTCTGACCATCGGGCAAGCGTGCGGCAATTTGGATCGGTAGCTGATTACGGAAAGATCCATCTGGCGTGACGGCATCAACGAGCAGCATGAGGCGGTCGCCGACTTCCCGTGTATTCACCTGAAAAGCCGCCTGATCGCTCTTGCGCATTACGCCCCGCACCAACTGCGTCCAGAATTTCCCGTAGCCGGGCCATTGCAACCATTCCGCTGCCCAGCGGCTTTTTGCATCGCTGGTAAACGCGGCAGCCTGTCCCAGACCATGACGCCATACGGCGAGCAGCGGCTCGCCGCGCTCGGTAGCTAATAGAACTTCGGCCGTCGGCTTCGGCTTTGTCGTATTGTAGCCGAGCAGGAGAGGGGACTGCGCCCAGTCGAGGCCGCTCAGGATGGAACTCTGGGTGGCTGGAATCGCGAGGAACGGCTCCTCCACGAGGCTGGATTGCGCCACCTTCATGGTCTCGGTGCTGAAGATCTGCGGCAGGCTGGTGGCGTCGCTGGTGAGATAGAAGCGGCCGCTGCCGCGTTCCGCGAGTTGCCGGAGGAAAGCGGTATCCTTGTCCTGCTCGGTCCCGAGCGCCACGACCGAAGTCGTGATCTTGGCGCTCAGCATTGCCGAGGCGAGGTCGAGGGAGGAGCCGCCCGTGCGGGTGCTATCGCCCATTTCGCCGGCGATCTTCTCTTCGGCATCCGCGGCATCGGAGAAAAGAATGACGTGCTTGATGCGCGCCTGCACATCCCGGAGCAGCTGGAACGCCTCAGCGAGCGAGGTGTACACATAGATGCCGCCACCACCTGCGGTGATGCTCATGATCTTCTGCTCGGCTGTTCCCTTGGCAGAGAGTTGCGCGAGAGGGGTAATGGTGTGGGCGCGGGTATCGACGGCGAGCACGCCGAAGAAGTCCTTCGGCTGGAGGGCGTTCATTGCGAAGACGGCGCCCTGGTTTGCGAGGGACATCTTGGTCTGCCCCTGGACGTGAGCGGTCATCGATCCGGACCGATCGAGGATCACGAGAAGCGCGACGCTCGGGGTATCCTGCCGGTCCTGATGCTCCATGCGGACGGGGAGCAGTTGCTCGATGGGCGTGCGGTAATAACCGCCGACGCCGTAGCTGTTCTCACCGCCGAGCATCACAAAACCACCGCCAAAGTCCTGCACCCAGCGCCTGTAGAGTTCCATCTGCTCCCGGCCAATCTGGAGCGCTGGAATATCGCTGAGCATGAAAAGATCGAACTGCTGGAGATCTTCGAGCGATTTGGGCAGTCCATTGGCACCGCGCGTTTCCACCGCGATCTTCTCCGCGCGGAGTGCCTCCGCTAGCGGCCGTACTTGGGAGTCGTTTGGATCTACGATGAGCACGCGAGGCTGCCCGCGCAGACTCGCGGTTGCGGTGGCCCGGTTGTTCTCCACTGAAGTGTCCGCCGGGGAGACGACTTCCACTTCGTAAGAGACGAAACTTCCTTCCGCCTGAAGTCCCGGTGCCCGGAAATCGTTCACGCCGGCCTGCAGCGAGACCTCGCGCTGCTGGATCAGGAAGCCGTTCTGATACAGCTTCACCACGGCAGGGGTGGACACGGTGCTGCGGATCTTCGCAGAAAGATCCAGTGGTTCGCCGAGCTTGAGCCGGCGTGGAACGGTCACGCTCTCGGCCAGGACCTCCGGCCCGGAGCCGTTGCGGAGCGGGGCGGCCCAGAGTTCGATCCCGGCGTCGGCAAGTTGACGTGCAGCGGCAAGGGCGCGATCACTGGTATCGTTGCCATCGCTCAGGAGCACGACTCGGCGAGTGCCTTCGGCGGGGAGCACCGCGGCGGCATACTCCAAGGCACGATCGAGGTTGGTCGCGTCCTTGGATTTCGGTGCGAGTTCCGGCCATTGCGCTGGAATGCTCGGCGCCTGTGATGCAGGAAGCCAGAGGTCGGGAGTTCTCGCGAAGCCCGCTACGGAGACCAGATCTGTGCCGCTTTTGTTCTTGAGGCTTTCAGTGATGAATTGCCGCGCCTGATCGCGGGCTGCCGGGGTAACGCTCGCGGAACTATCCAGGAGGTAGAGTACGGAGAGTCGCTTGGATGGAATCAGCGCCCGCACTCCGCCCAAGGCGAGCGCGAGCAGGAGAAGCAGGAGTCCGCGTGCGGCAAAGCAGACGAGGCGCTGCCGTGGCGTCATTTCCGCAAGGGAACGGCGTGAGCCGACCATGAGCAGCACGCCGGCTCCGACGGTCACCGCTGCGAGCCATCCGGGGTGTGCGATATCGATTCCGCTCATTCAGTTCGTCTCCGGTGAAATAGCCACCACTCGACGCAAAGGAGCGTCACAGCCGCAAGAGCCAGATAGCGCCAGAGCGGCCATCCGGCAGTGATGGAGGTAAAGGTGGAAGCCAGGGCGGGGCGCTCTGGCGCGATCGGAACCGGTGGCGCAGAGCGGAGGTTCGACTCCCGCTCATCGAAGGTGTTCACGGTCATCCAGCTTTCCGCACCGGACCCGCTGATCTTGTAGAAGCCGTTCTGCATCGGGCGGAATGTGGAACCTGTGGCGGTCTCCTGCGTTTCCGCAGACTCGCGCACCGGGCCTTCAATGGAGGTGCTCTCGGGAAAATCCAGAACTTCCCCGGCGCGGGCTGTCATCGCTGGTGCTGTCACCTCTCCGGAAAGCCATTGAACCAGATTGCCCATCAGCAGCGGGAACGCGATTCGCAGCGGAAGATCGGATTCCACGAGGTCGAATGCGAGGACCGCCAGACGCTGCCGCTGTCGGCCCTCGGTTTTCTTCTCGGCAGTGATGAGCAGGGGATTTTCGAAGGAGCGCAATGGGGCGTCGAATCGCCAGCCATTGTTGGACTCGGGCATGGTCAGGGCCGCGGCACGGGCGATCGTGACATTCTGAAGACTGACCAGTCGCAGCGCCGGATGCCGTTCATCCACATCGCTCACGAGCGGTTGCGAAAGGCCATCTCCGTTCTGTGGAAGCGGTGTGTCACGGATGAAGAGTGCGTTTCCTTGAATCGTTGCGAGATCCATCTCCTTCGGCACGAAGCGGTCGAAGAGGACTGCATCGAACTGCTCCAGCATGCTCGGCCGGAAGCTGTCGGGCGAGAGCAGCTCAAACTGCACTCGGTTGTCGGCCGCGAGGAGTTTCTCAAGGAACCAGTTTCCCTTGGTGATCAGCAATACGCGGCGGGGTTGCTGACGCGGAAGCTGTGCGAACGCCTGGTTGTCCGCTGCGAGTGCATCGGCCCGGTCGAGTTTTGCGGTCAGCCAGCCACGAGATTCTGCGGATCCGACCGGCAAGGAGGGAAAGACCACTGTACTACGTTCTCCGGCAGCCAGACGAAACGGCCGGACATCGATGAGGTTGCCGTCGAGCGCGATCTCCGTATTTCCCGCCGCTTCGCCGGTTCCAAAGTTCTGAATTTCCAGCAGCACCTCGCATGTTTCCGGACTCGCGGGAAGCGGCCGGGCGGCGAAGCGGGTGATGGCGAGATTATCGTGCACGTTGCCAACCGGACGCACTTCAAAGGCAGTGTCGGCAGTCTGCGGTTTCCAGTCAGTCACAGCCTGATCCGTCAGGAGTACGATTCGCCGTTTTCCTGCACGTGAGGCGAGTAGGTTGTCCGCGAGGTTCAATGCTCCGGTAAGCTCACCGCCCGCATCGGAGGGCTTCTCCTTTCCAAGGACCTCCCGGAGGAGATCATCATCGTCTGAAAAGGGCGCGACGACACGGGATTCCGCGCCACCGACCAGAATGGCCATCTCCCGCAATGGCCCGGCTTGGCGGAGATAATTATCGGCAAGCTTCCGCGCCTGCTCGAATCGAGATTCCCCGCCGGGTTCGCTGGCCTGCATGCGCACCCGGGTATCCACCACGAGCACGGTCGAGACACCGGCGCGTACGGCCCGGTCGAATACCGGCTTTGCCAGCGCCAGGAGGATCAGAGCGAAGATCAGCAGATGCAGCAGCAGGGAGAAAACATTGCGGAGCCGCTGAAAGAAAGCGCGCCTCCTGCTTTCCTCGAGCACCCGCTGCCAGAAGAGCAGGGTCGAAACATTCACCGATCTCCTGCGGAGTTTCAGCAGGTAGAGCAGCACGATTACCGGCGCGATCGCCGCAAACCCGAATGCCCAAGGTGCGAGGAAATTCATTTCAGCATCAGACCGTCGCGCAGCACGCGCAGGACGAGATCTTCAAATGGGATCTCT
>CBINJX010000539.1:0-4548 GCA_966251085.1 uncultured Verrucomicrobiales bacterium | reverse complement strand
GGATACTTTAGTTGAACCTCCAAAGGCCGGGTGGTGACTCTGACCTCATTGACCGTTTCAAAGGAGATCGGCAGATCTAGAGATATTGCGAACCACGGCTGCGACAACGTGGGCTTGGCACTGGAAGCAAGCGACCCGGACGCTGGCCGCACAATGAGTTTCACATTGATCATCTTCTCCGCTGCCTGAAGAGTCTCATCACGGCCGAAAGAGAGATCATCGCCCCACGCCTCTTTTGTGAGGAAGTTGTTGGTTCCCCATCCCTCTGACCGCGTCTCATAGTGGATGACCGGATAAATCGCAGGATCGTACACCCACCGTTCCCCGTTAAGAAAGATCTGGAAGCGTGGCTTGGGTCTAAAATTCACTCGTCCCGGGCTCTCCCCCATGATCTCCATAGCCGCAGCAGCCTGCTGCACGACGTAGTCAAAGCGGCTGGTTAATAAAGGCCGGATAGCCTCTTTGATCTCCGGACGGTTTAGCCGAGCCAGTGGCACAAGGGAGTTTGCCAAAGAAATGTAGGTCTTTTCCCGACGAAGTTCGGCAAGGATCAGCTCCAAGAGTTCACGCTGAACCTCTGGATCAACTTCGGGATACCTGTTTGGAGCAACATCTCCGGGTGTGATGAAGCGCGAGATAAGTGCCCAATCCGAAAACTGCCGTGGGGGAACACTACCTGCGTTCTGCTTCAGAGCCTTCCCGTTATTTCTGCTATTGGCAAGCACCTGCCGCTCCACGGAGAGCAGCACTCGAGCCGCGAACGTGGAACCTCTTGCCGCAAGCATCTCTTCGGCATAGCTGGAAGAAACCCGTCCCTGATTTTCTGTCAACTGATACGGCAACATCACACTGGCAAGGAGCTTCTCCCAGTCGAGACCACACACTTTAAATAGCTCGATCCGCCAGTTCGGAGTCTGCCGCCAATCAATAGGAAAATCGTAAGAAGGTCTTCTGTCGGCGAGCATGGCCGAGAGGGCCTGTGGCAGTTTGCGATCACGCACATGCATCATCAGTCTGACTCGATTCTTTACGGCGCCGAATTCTTCACCGCCCGTTCCACACCAGAATCCGGAGGTCCAGTAAAAGCGCGAGAGCTCGCGGTGAGTCAGCGCCTTGGGATCACGAAAAAAGCTATCAACTGCCGCCTCAAAGCTCGACGTGCCTACGTCGGCCCACTCGGCTTTGAGTTTGGGCTCGGTTGCAGAGACTTCATCTTTCGGCTGTGCCTCCAGCCACCGCTGGTAACGAACAGCCTCCCTCCAAGCTGCTGCGCATTCAGGCGATAGATCCTTAGTGATCTGAGCGGGGACCTGGCCGCTGAAATCCGGGCAGCGAAACTGCGGGTTCTGTTCACTGCCTAGCAGCTTTACCTTCTCCTCCAGCCATCGATCACTGAGCAACCAGAAGAGGATCTGACGCTGAACCCGCGAAAACTCCTGATCACGAATTTGCTGCACCCCCATCCCACCCGGCCTGAACTCGTTGGCCGGAGACACCGACAAAAACGCCTCGCGCAGCTTTTCCTCATTCATAGAGCGAGAAAGACGCTCAACCGCCGCTGCGGCATAACCACGCATCTCTCGCAATTCGGTCCGCTTTTGCATTTCAGCCCACAAGGCCACACCGTCACGAAAGCTGTAACGGATCTCCAGATCCGGCGAGGAGAGAACCTGGATAAATGTATCTTTGCACAGCGTTCTAAATTCGCGGGATACTGAGCCACCACGAGAAGACACAGCGCTGTAGAGCCTTGCCATATCTTGGAGCGCGGTAGAGGAATCCTGCTTGGCAACCCTATCCAGAACCTCGCGTGCAGCCGGTTCGAACGCCAATCCATACAACGTATTCAGTTTCTCCACATCGATCGTTGCCTCTGCGACGATCGAAAAAGGTGTGAGCCAGACACAACTTAAAACCAGGAGCCAAGTGGACAGACCGTTCCGAGGGGGCATGTTGAAAGAATACGCTATCTGCAGGGCAATCTGCACGATCAACTTTGTCAGTTTTTACCACTCCGACCTATAGGCACGGTTCGGCAGGATTCTGCGTTGGATTGAAGCTCAGATGCGCCCGCTTTCTCACGTGTCTCCATGATCTTGCGCGTACACTCTAAATCTGGCAGGCTTGAGGCTATGGTTCCCCCTTGCTCTGGCATCTGGTACAGCATTGCGGCCGCTCTGGTTCTTCTCGGGTTTCATCCCCACCGCAGTTCCGGGAGTGTGATAAATGAGGCGACCACATACAGTCTTGTCGAACTGTTGGTAAGTGATCGTGCCCATGAGGTGGCGAAAGGTGAAAGTCAGCTCGCAGAACAGAAGCCTGCCGTGCTTGCAAACCTCCTGAAACGCATCGAGTCACCGGTGCCTAAAGTGCGAGGAAAAGCCGCCAGCGAGCTCGGTATCATCATTGGCCCGTGGCTTCGCGGGAGAGAAGCGAGTGAACGGTTTCTTCAATTCAGTTCCATTGTCACTCTCTGTAAGCCCGTGGACAGGATTCCTCACTCGGCCGAAAGTGAATCGATCCGCAATAGCCTTCAGCGGGCAGCATCGGCCCTGCTCGATGATTCTAAAGTTCAGCAGGAACAATCACGGGAGGCCGTCGTGGCGCTCGACGCGATCTGCGAGACTCTCGGCGAAGTGGCCGATGATCAGACGATCGACTGGGCAATCGCCAAGCTCCCGCATATCAAAGCTCCTCGCCTTGGTTCCCCATTGGTGGCACTTGTCCAATCTCACCTCGGCATCGCGGTAGTTTCCGTAGGTGGCGGAGGATACTGCGGCAACAGCACTCCCGACGAAGTGGCGAAGCTAAACCAAGTCCGGCAGCGCCAATTCGAAGAAGCTTGTAAACAACTTAGTGCGATTTGGCAGAAGCTTCGCCCCATGAAAGCTGAGGACCGCATCGCATTTGCGATCAAGAGCTGGCGCGATCATTTCGTGCCGATCCAACGCTCTTCCTCCGGTCACTATATCCATGATGGATGGCTGTTCCTCGAGATGGAACCTCTTGTACGGCTGGGTACTCCGGCTGTGAATTTACTACGAGCACAGCAGGCGAGCGAAACCGAGTTAGAGGTCAAGGCCGTCTGGGAATTTGTAATCGCAACCATCACAGGCCGGGAAGATGCCGCGCTTGTGCGCACACTTTTTGAGGGCAGCGATGCTCATCGCAAGCTTGCCTGCGAGATCGTCGTCGGAGCCAAGAGCAAGAACTGGCTTCGTGAACTGGAGGAGCTTCAACGTCGTCCCGGTTTCGATACTGGAAAGGCGAGCCAAGCCATTGCGGCATGTCACCGCGAGGCAGGCATCCCTGCACTGAGACGGGGGCTCGCATGGAACCCGGATAATTTCCATGCGCAGTACGGAATCCAGGAACTCGAAATGCGGGCACGTCAAGGCTCACCAAAAGGGATGCGCCGGTATCGATTCTGGTGAAGTGCCGCCGCTCCGTCTGGTGATCTCCCTTCAGCAGTACTTGCGAGGACCATCACCATCGGATTGAGAGTATCAAAGGAGTTCTCTGGAACTCGGACCTTCTTCCCTGCTCTACCCGGTTGCGGAGTTCTTCGGGGGTGGTCGCTTGGGGGATTGAATCTGGCTTTGCGTGCCTCCATTCGCGGAAACCGGAGAGCAACTCGTCGGGGACGGACGACAAGTTCGCCGAGATCTGCCCAGCGAATCTCGGCAAAATCGTCTCCCAAAAAGGTACAGCCCCTCGGAGCCGAATGGCTACCGAAGGGCTGTTGTTCCCCCCAGAACGCTGGCAGATTTGTCAGGCTCGTGGCTGGAACACAATAGAAATTTTATCTTTGCGCAATTTAGCCTGCGTCAACGATGCGCTTTCGCCCTGCGCCCACCGCGAGAACAGCTGACTCTGAAGTATTCTCATTGACGGAATGATCGGCTCGATGTCCACTCGCAGCGTTCTTCCCCTAGAGCAGCTCCCCAGAGCATCCAGAGAGCCCGCGCCGGTGATCATCATCAGCGCGGGTTTTTCTCTGCCCGGAGGTACGTCGGATCTATACCGAACTGTATATCACGAGTGGACAGCGACTCATTCCCCGGTAGTGGGGCTAACGTTCTATGTAAGCCTGTGGGCAACCACACGGCACCTAGCGATTGACGACCCCGCAGGAGCGCTGACGGGGTCACTTCTTTGTCCTGGCGGCGAGCCAGGCGGAGGGTGTCAGTTCCGCCACCTTGCTGGCCAGCCCTGAGGAGAGCTTCGGCAGTACATCGAGCAGGTACTCGCGCGGGTTGATCGCGAGTCGGCGGCAGGTCTCGATGACCGAGGCAATGGCGGCAATGCGCGGACCGGCATTCTCGCTGCCGATGTGCAGCCAGTTCTTGCGGCCTACGGCAAGAGGTCGGATTGCGTTCTCGCACCAGTTGTTGTCGATTTCCACGATGCCGTGCTCACAGAAGCGTGTGAGCCGCGGCCACTGGCCCAGCGCATACTCGCAGGCTTTGCCCAAGGCGCTCTGCGGCAGCACCCTGCGCCGCAGCGCCTCGATCTTCTCCTTGATTGTGGCCAGCAGAGGAACGCTCT
>CBINJX010000538.1:0-4558 GCA_966251085.1 uncultured Verrucomicrobiales bacterium | reverse complement strand
GTCCTTCGTCCGCTCCTTGATCGTCAGATTGAAGGTGCCAATATGCTTCTTATAGGCCGCGAGCACCTCCCCGATTGTCGCCACCTGCGCCTCCTTCCGCAGCTTCGTATCCCGCAGAGCATCCCACTTCTCATCCAGCGCCGCCCCCACGATCAGCTTCGCCACCTCCACGGCCTTCGTCTTCTTCACCTCCCCGGTGCCTCGAAAGATCTGCTTACCGTGCACCTCGCACTTCACGTAATAACCCCCGGTCCGCTTCCCCTTCACCAGCCGCCGGAACACACTCAACTTTCTTCCCCGAAACTCCACCGAAACGAAGTCATCATCGCTATCATTTGGCGCATTTGACCTCTGAAATCTACAGAGAGAACCCGTAGCATCGACCGTAGCAGGAGGGGGCGTTTCCATGATGCTACGGTAAATGCTACGGCCACGAAGTGTAAAGCGCGTTCCGCATGACGACCGCATGAAGCGCGACACCGCAACGGGTGAACAGCCCGGAAAGTCAGTAAATAAGCCACTTCCAGAGGGTTTCTAGTGGCGCTCTCCCCCGAGTGGGGGAGAGCCGGCAGACGGATTCGAACCGACGACCTACTGATTACAAATCAGTTGCTCTACCAACTGAGCTATGCCGGCGTGGGAGCGGTTACTTTGCACGGTTCTGGGTGGGCGGCAAGTTGTTTTCTGCGCGAATGAGAAAAGAAAGCGGCGGGAGTGGAATTCTCAGTATGCCACGTGGGGAATCCCTGCTAGCGTCGCCGCCCATGCTTCCCCACCCACGAACCGAATTGCCGCCGGAGACCATGGAGTTGGATATCAAGAGTATCCTGCTGGTCGATGATGATACGGAGTTGGCGGAGATGCTGAAGGCGCTTCTGGAGTCTCGGAACTTTGTGGTGACGGTGGTGGAGAATGGGGCGGCGGCGTTGCGGGAGGTGATGGCGATGGATTTCGATGTGATCATCTGCGATCTGCTGATGCCGCATATGCCAGGGGATATGTTTTATCTGGCGGTGCAGAAGACGAAGCCGGAGTTGGTGGATCGTTTTCTTTTCGTCACCGGACACTCGGGAAATCCGAAGGTCGAAGCGTTCCTGAAGCAGATCAATGCACACGTGCTCTTCAAGCCAGTGCTGGAGGAGGATCTGGTCAGGATGATCTCGCTGGTGCTGAAGGAGGCCGAGGGAAAGCGGACGGCCTAGGCGAGGAGTAGGGAGAAGTCGGGGAGAGTCTGGAATGCAGGCTCTCGGTGGGGAGCGGCAGGGGAGTCCTGCCGCCGGGATTCTTTGGTCACACCACTCGGCTTCGGCTCAGCTCGCTTTCGCGTAGAGCTGACTGTTTTCCGTGAGGTCTTTCATCACGGTGCAGAGATAGACCGGCTCTGGGTGGAGTTCGCGGTATTTGGTGATCTCCGCTTTGTTGAGCACCTTGAAGCCGTAGCGCTCAAACATCTTCGTTCCGCGGCGGTCCTCGAATACGACCATCTGACCGTACACTGCCTTCTCTCCGCAATCGCGGAGGTACTTGAGATAGGAGTCGATCAGCGCGCGGCTGGTGGCGACCTGTCGGGCGTCGGCGAGGAGATTGATGTGGAAATGGGCGCGGCAGCGTGGGGCGGCCGGGACTTCACGCCAGGCTTGTGTCAGGATCCAGCGGACAAACTTCTTCGAGGCCTCGTTGTACTTCGGGTAGCGGAAGATCCCGCGCAGGAAGAGGGCGATGTTGTTGTAGAAATTGTACACCTGCTGGCGAAGCGGGTGACGCGAGCCCATGAGGTACCCGCGGATTTCACCGTTCACGAGGAGCACCCAGGAGGATTCGGGCTCCCAGTCGGTGTAGTAGGCGGTGAGGTAATCGGCGAAGAGTTCGCGATCTTCGAAGACGGGATCGACTGGGTTTCCCAGGAAGCCGGTCTCGCAGCAGAGCTCGCGGACGCGGGCGCGGTCGCCAGGCTGGAACCGGCGGATCTCGAATTGGCGTTCGTTGCTCATATCAGTCAGGGGTTCAGGGGCGCTGATAGTTTGCGATGATCTCGCGGTAGAGGTCAAACAGTCGGCCGAAGACCGCGTCCCATGAGTATCGCGTGGCGACGTCTTCCGCAGCCTGTTTTCCCCATGTGGCGAGGTCGGCGCGGCTCATTTCCGCGATGGCTTTGGCCAGTGCCTCGGGAGTGTTGGCATCCGCCCAATGGGTCTGGGGGAAGTGGATGATGCGGTCCATGTAGGAGCCGCGGATGCCGATGACGGGAGTGCCGCAAGCCTGCGATTCCAAGGTGACCAGACCGAAGGTCTCCTGCACGCCCGGATGGACGAAAAGATCGGCTGCGCGGTACATCGACGCGAGGCGCTCGGAGTCCCGGCAATAGGAGAGCCATGTCACCGGTGCATGCGTTTTGCCACCGAGGGCATTGCGCATCTGTTCGAGTTCCGTGCGCTGCAGGCCGTCACCCACGATCAGCAGATGGTAGCGTCCCGGTTCACTGCGCACGAGCTGACGGAATGCGGAAAAGAGTGTCTGGGTGTTTTTTTCAAACGCCAGCCGGCCGACGTAGAGCAGGAGTTTCCGGTCCTGCGAGATGCCGAGCTCGGCTCGGATGTTTTCTTTGTCGCCGGGCTTCGGGTGAAAGATCTCCGTGTTCACACCCAGGTCGGTGTGGGCGATGTTTTGTACGCCCCATTCCTCCAGCACTGCGCCGAGTGCGGGGGAGGGAACCAGGGTGCACTCGAAGCGGTTGTAGAGGCTCCGGATATAACGGCGTGAAAGATCGAGGATGAACTCGGTTGCCGTCTGCCCCAGAAATTTCTTTGCGCTTCGCAGGTATGCCTCGGGGAAATGGGAGTGATAGAAGCCGACCACCGGGATGCCGAGGGCAGAGCCGGAGTGCACCGCTTTCCAGGCGACCTGATACGGATCGCCGCTTTCGATGAGGTCCGGCTTTTCGCTCTCGAGAATGCGCTCGATCGCATCGAGGCGAATGAGCGCACGGTAGCGGGAGGTTTTCGAAAGCAGGGGAGAGCGGATCGTATAGACCCGCGACATCCGCCCGCGCTCCACGCCGTCCTTCTCTCCGGGGATGATGAGGATATGTTCGTCGCCGGGGGATTGGGTGCGCATGTAGCGCACCTTCTCCGCGACATAACGTTTCACCCCGCCGCTAACCGGGGAGTAGAACTGGGTGAGATCGCAAATTTTCAAGCGTCAGGCGCGGAGACGGTGCGGAGGGTGCACGGAGAGTAAGATTACGATTACGATTAAGATTACGAGAAAGGCGGTTTATTCGCCTTCGATCCCAAGGGAGGCGAGATACTTCTCCGCGTCGAGTGCGGCTGCGCAGCCGCTGCCGGCGGCGGTGATGGCCTGACGGTAGAGTCGGTCGGAGACGTCGCCTGCAGCGAAGACGCCGGGGACATTGGTGTGAGTGGTTCCGGGCTGGCGCAGGAGATAACCGTCATCGTCCATATCCAGCTTGCCGCGGAAAGCCGCGGTATTTGGTACGTGACCGATTGCCACGAACACACACTTCACTTCCAGCTCGCGTTCCTCGAGCGTCACCAGGTCGCGCAGCTGCACGGCTCGCATTTCGCCTTCTGCGTCGGTGATATAGTGCGCTACTCCGGTGTTCCAGATCGGTTCGATCTTTGGATTCGAAAGAGCGCGATCGGCCATCACTTTCGAGGCGCGCAGCTTGTCGCGACGATGGATCAGGTACACCTTGCTCGCGAAGCGGGTGAGGAACGTGGCTTCCTCGCAGGCGCTGTCGCCGCCTCCCACTACACACACGGGGACATTGCGGTAAAAGGCGCCGTCGCAGGTGGCGCAACTGGTCAGGCCGTGGCCGATCAGCTCCTTCTCGCGGTCGAGTCCGAGCCAGCGGGCGCTCGCTCCGGAGGCGATGATCAGAGTGCGGGTCTCCACCCACTGGTCATCGATTTTCACGCGGTGTACGCCGTTTGTACCGGGTTCGAATTCCGTGATGGTGGAGTACTGGAACCGCGCCCCGAAACGCTCGGCCTGCTGCTTCATGTTCATGATCAGCTGCGGGCCGTCGATTCCTTCCGGGAAACCGGGGAAGTTCTCGACCATCGTCGTCGTCGAGAGCTGTCCACCGGGCTCGTGGCCCTCCAACACGAGCGGCTTGAAGTTGGCGCGTGCGGCATAGATGGCGGCGGTGAGTCCGGAGCAACCGGTCCCGACGATGATCATGTTTTCCATAGGTGGCGGGAGTAAAAGCCGGGCGTTTCGCCGGGGCAAGGCTGGTGTGTGTCAGGCGGGAGAGGTTGAGGGTTGAGTGCTGAGGGACGGGAGAGGTGAGAGGTGAGAGGTGAGAGGTGGGGCTGGCGCCAAGATCCTTGCGCCGGGTGGTATTCGTCCTATCAATCCTATAGGTCTCATTCGTCCCATGAGCCCCAGGATCTTCAGTGTCGCTTTTCCGAACAGCTGACACTCTGGAGGGCGCTCGGGGACGCCCCGGAAGCAATTTTTGGGATGAAAGTGTCTCGAAAAGCGTCAGAGATGACACTTTGAGTGATTCCGACGACACTCGGAGTGATATCGATAT
>CBINJX010000537.1:0-4558 GCA_966251085.1 uncultured Verrucomicrobiales bacterium | reverse complement strand
GATCTCATTTCCCACCAGATACCCGAAGATCGCCTCGTGCCCCTTGTGCTTCGCCACACCGGAGCGGATCGTCTCGATGATCTGGCGCTTCATGCGCCGGTCGTTGAGAAACTCGATGTGCTCCGCCCACGGAATGGAAATCATCACGCGCAGGCGAAACTCCTTGGCCAGATCCAGAAACCAACGCGGCGGGATATGGTAGATCCGGAGCAGATTCACCCCGATCTCCTGCATCAGCTCAAAATCCTTCCGCGCCTTTTCAGGATTTCCCACGAAGTGCCCTTCCGCATCGGGAGCGAACGGTCCGTAAGTCACTCCCTTCACGAAGAATTTCTGCTCTCCCTCGAAGAAGAACTTCGCTCGTACCTTTATCGGCTCCAGAGGAAGGGTCATTGCCGAGGACGAAGTCTCAGGAGCGCTAGGCGCAAGCATGGGTGACATTGGAAGTGGGCGCGGATTTGTAAGCGCGGCTTTGATTTCCCGCAATGGCGATCCCATACTTTATTAGGGGAAATTTCGGACCACGGAGAAGCAGGAGGAACTGAGGGAGCGCCTCCGTAGAGTCCTCCATCTTGGCTGCGGGTGACCGGAGCATCCTTACTCCGAAGTCCTGCGCGCTTCACAGGGCGCTCACAAGCTACCCTGCGTCTCTTCTGCGGATACTCTCGATGGCTGCCACGGGGATAAGCCACCGACCAGGATGGTCGGGGCACCCGCAGCCACGATGGCTGACGCTACAGCTGCCGCTCCAGCACCTCGCGCAGCTTCATCATGCCGCGGCGAATTCTCGCCTTCACCGTCCCAAGAGGCTCGTTGAGGTGCTCGGCGATCTCCGTCTGCGTCAACCCGGAGAAAAACGCCAACTCGATCGCCTCCCGCTGCTCCTTGGAGAGCTTAGTGATTGCCTCCCGAACGAGGTGTCCCTTCTCCACCGAATCGACCGCATCCAGAGAGCTGCGATCGTCAAATTGCTCGAAAGTCTGCGACTCCTTCTCCACCTGCTCCTGCATCCGATATCGCCGCTGGAGTGATCGCAAACGGTCGATTGCCTTGTTGCGAGTGAGCGTCACGGCCCATGTGAGCGGTTTACCCCGGCTGGGATCGTAGAGCGGCGCTTTCTCCCAGATCTGCACGAATACATCCTGCAACACATCCTCCGCCCCCTCTTGATTGTTCAGAATCCGGAAAGCCGTCGAAAAGAGCACCCCGGAGAAACGATCATAGAGATCCGAAAACGCGAGGCGATCTCCCTGCCCTACGCGTTTCAGCAGTTCTATTTCCTGGTCGAGGTCGAAAGCCCCGTCGGACTCCATAACTTTGGGTGGCTGTGATGTGCTATCGACGGGATTTACGGAAGAACAATCAAGGCTCACAGCTGCTGGAGGACCTGGGCGACGACTTCGCCCGTTTTCTCCAGGTCCTCCTCGCTATGGGCGAGAGAAATGAATCCGGCCTCAAACTGCGACGGCGCAAAATAAACACCACGCTCCATGCAGCCGTGGAAGAATTTGCCGAACAGCGCCCTGTCGCTCTTCTGGGCGGATGCCAGATCGATGACCGGCCCCTCGGTAAAGTAGAGGCAGAACATGGAGCCGATCGACTGGACCGTATAATTCCGGCCGCTCTTCATCAGGGCGGCCTGCATCCGCTCCTTCAGCATCTGTCCGAGTTCCTCCAATTTGCTCCAGCCATTCACCCGCTCCAATTCACGGAGCTGTGCGAGGCCGGCGGCCATGGCGAGCGGATTTCCGGACAGGGTTCCCGCCTGGTACACGGGCCCCTCCGGAGAGAGTTGATCCATGATTTCGGCTCGTCCGCCAAAAGCGCCCACGGGCAATCCGCCGCCGATGACCTTACCGAGCGAGGTCAGATCCGGCACGATGCCGCAGCGTTCCTGATATCCGCCTTTCGCCAGGCGGAATCCGGTCATCACCTCGTCGAAGATCAAGACCGCTCCATACTGGGAGCACTGCTGACGCAGCAACTCCAGGAAACCTTCCTGTGGCAGATACAGTCCGGCATTCGCCGGGACAGGCTCCACGATCACCGCAGCGATCTTGCTGCCCTCGGCCATGAACAACGAGCGAAGCGCCGTCACATCATTGAAGGGCAGAGTCACAGTCAGATCCGCGAATGCGGTTGGAACACCTGCGCTATCCGGACGCCCGTGCGTAAGGGCGCCGCTTCCTGCTTTCACGAGCAGCGAATCGACATGGCCGTGGTAACAGCCTTCGAACTTCACCACCTTATCCCGGCCCGTGTAACCGCGAGCCAGGCGAATGCACGACATCGTCGCCTCCGTACCGCTGTTTACCATCCGCACCTTCTCAATCGATGGCACCCATTCACAAATCGTGCGAGCCATCTCGACCTCATACGGGTTCGGGATTCCAAAGCTCACGCCCCGCTGCGCCGCCTCGGTAATCGCATTGCGCACCACCTCCGGGGCGTGTCCCAGGATCGCCGGTCCCCACGTCCCCACATAATCGATGTACTCCTTCCCATCCACATCCCAGATATGAGCGCCACTGGCGCAATCCACGAAGAACGGTTCACCTCCGACTCCCCGGAAAGCCCGTACCGGTGAGTTGACACCGCCGGGGATGAAACGACGCGCTTCCGTGAAGAGTTCGTGCGAGCGGGAGTGAGTCATAATTTTAAGCTCTACGCTGCCGTTTCGCCGTGCACAAGCCATGCGACAACGAAACGCTGGACCTTCGACTTTTCGCAAAAACGCGCTAAGATCTCGCCGTGAACCTCCTCCGCGTTCTCCTCGCAGCCACCCTTCTCTCCCTCGCGGCGCCGCACGGCTGGGCGGGCGCAGTGATCCGCGAACCTGGCGCCATCTATCTAGAAGACCTGGTGCCAAAGCCCGTTCGCCTTACGGTTCTCGAGCCGGCTCCTATCTACTACCAGTCCGATATGGGACGCTACCTGGGTGTCCTGAAGAAGGGACAGCAGGTGGAACTCCAGGCCGTAGGCGAGCAATCCTATCGTGTCCGAGGCCTCGCGCAGCAAGGTCAGGTCGCCGGCTGGGTGGAGCCGAAGTTCCTCGCGCCGTTGAAGAAAGAATTCGTGGAGAGCCTGAAGCAGAATGCAGCTCGGCGTGAAGAGGTCGCTGCCCTGATCGCCCGGAACGAGGTTGCAGTAAATATGACCCCGGAAGAGGTCCTCGCATCTCTCGGGAAACCTTCGAAGAAAACCGCCAGAGTCGATGCGAACGGCCGGGAGGAGATCTGGGAATTCGTGCGGTTCGAGCGTGTCCCGCAGGAAGTGACTGGCTACGATCGTTTCGGACGGCTCGTCAGCAGCATCATGTATGTGAAAGTTCCCGCTGGGAAATTGAGCGTCGTGATTGTGGACAATCTCGTCACCGCGCTTGAGCAGAGCGAAGGCACCTTGGAACGCGACGCCCGCACAAAGATTGTTCCCGCGCCGTTTGCGGTGGTTTTTTAAGAAGGTTGAAGGCTGATTGTTAATGTTTGGCCTTTGGCAGGTTGGGAGCGCATCCTACAATCCGCCGCTGATTAGATTTGGAGTCAGTGGGTTTCCTTGGGCTTGTAATCGGCCCTCGCTCACACCCTTTGCCTTCTGTTGGCGCTGAGTCCCAAAGTCTCATCGGCGAGTCCCAAAGTCTCATCGGCGAGTCCCAAAGTCTCGTCGCTGAGTCCTAAAGTCTCATCGGCGAGTCCCAAAGTCTCGTCAGTGAGGCCTGAAGTCTCGTCAGTGAGGCCTGAAGTCTCGTCGGCGAGTCCTGAAGTCTCGTCGTTGAGCCCTGAAGTCTCGTCGGTGAGTCCTAAAGTCTCATCGACGAGTCCTAAAGTCTCGTCGTTGAGTCCCAGAGTCTCGTCGTTGGCCATTTTTCGACTGCTTGGTCACCCGCAGATACTCCTCCCTTCAGGAGATGTCTCCTTCCACCTGATGGATCGCGATCTGAGGTCACTACCCATCTCGTGCCATCTCCGTATGCGCCCCGTGGAGCTAATCCCATTTTCTTCACCTCCTTCACGCGCCCCACTCGTTGGTTGCTCTCAACTCTCAACTCCTCTGAAAGTAGAATTGCCGCATTTCCCGCAAGTGACTGTACAGGAGGAAAAAGCGTGGTGGATCGCGATCTCCGAGGCGGAGGCGGGGACAAGGGAGGTTGGCGGGTGGGCGAGCAGAGCGCGATGGGTTCCTGCTCATCGCGCAGCGATCCAATCTTTTCCCAATGCACGTCCCTCATTGGCGAACGCGCATTGGGAAAAGAAGTGGCGCTGCGCGCGTATGTTTTGCCATCGCGCTCGGAGATCGCGATCCACCAGGCGCTCTTTCTTTACCTCCTTCACCCGCGCGCGGGTGGGGTGCTTCTCTCGAAGTATAAAGTGCTAGGCGGGCAGCCCTTCTTGAGAGATTCTTCACTGATTACAGACTTTTGAGCTCGACTTTGGCCAATTTCGGGCGCGCTCCACGCAGGGATGACCGGGAGAAGCGGGCATTTCCTGCATGTCCATCCATGGACACGATGTGAAGAAAATGGAGAGCGTCCGGATTTGGCATCTGCCTTGTACCTCGAAGA
>CBINJX010000536.1:0-4563 GCA_966251085.1 uncultured Verrucomicrobiales bacterium | reverse complement strand
TGCGGCGGCAAGCGCGGGCGAAGGTGGGGCGCGACGCCGCCTTCGGAAGGGGGCGAAGGCGGTGGAAAAAGGAAGGCGAGAGAAGCGCACCTGAAAGAAAGAGCGCGGCTTCATGCTCAAGCGCCGCCCTGCCCACCGCTCACGTACGAAGTTCCCGCACTCTCCGTTCCATCGGGCATCTGCGCAGGCAAGCAACTCTCCCTCCAAGGCGGTGTCGCGCCCCACCTTTGCCCGCGCTTGCCACCGCACTCCAAGGCTGCGCACCGTTATTCTACGCCTGAGAGCGTTCGGGTGCGAACATATGTCTCTTGCCGTAACGGTTAGCCAAGATGTGTAGAGATCTCAGAGCGCGATCCACCAAACACACCTTCTCCACGCTTTCACGCGCGCCGCTCGTTGGCTGCTCTCAACTCTCAACTGCCTTTTTCAGAATGAATTGCACCCGCTTGCATAGCGGCACTTCCTCCGCTAACAACCGCGCTCGATGAACAGGATTTGGCGATCGATCTCGGGAATTTTCGGAGGCTCAGGAAAGGCACCGCAGAAACAAACGCAGGAATCTCCCTCTCCGGAAGCCGGCAAGCGCGAAGGGCCTATGTTCGCTTTTGTGGCGCTGCGGAGCGATACACTCCCGGACGAGGAGGCGATGAAAGCGGCGCTCGCAAAGTGGCACGAAGTTCCCGTAGGTGCGGTCGTGAAAACTGAGGCGGATTCCCCTGATAATCGTAAAACCGAGGCCTATGACGTGGACGGTGCCTCAACGATGATTGGAATGATGGGCATCCCGATCCCGAGCGGTGATATCGATTACGCCTGCATGAACTCGTTTATGTGGCCGGATGCAGCCGAAGCTTTCCGCGAGCAAACCTGTCACGTGATCGTGATCGTACTCCCTCGCGAGGGTGAATCGCCGGCACAGCATGGAGTCCGGTTAAGTCGCAGCATCGCGGCCGTTACCGAGACCTACGATGCAGTCGGCGTGTATTGGGGACATGGCAGTATCGTTCACAAACCGGAACACTTCTGGCACTTTATGGAGAATGCGGATAGCGACATGAACTCGCTCCCGATCCCTCTCTGGATTGGTTTCCTCCGTAGTCCCGGAGAGAACGGAGGGATCGATGTTTACACCAGTGGCCTTTCCGCATTTGGGGCAATGGAATGCGAGGTGATCGGCAGTCACAGGAAGCCAATGGAGATTATCAACTTTCTGTCGGGTGTGAGTGCATACCTCATCGACAGGGGGAATGTGATCAAAGACGGGAACACTGTTGGAGGCGATGAGAACGAACGTATCATCGCCCGGCATGCAGACTCCGCGATTGGCCGCGAGGGGAAGGTGCTACGGATCGAGTATTGAGACTTCTGGGAATAGCCCCGTTACTTCACAGCTTCCGGCACGATCTCGCGGATGACACGCGCCGGGTTTCCGACTGCCACCACTCCCGCCGGCAAAGAACGCGTCACCACACTGCCAGCGCCCACCACCGTTCCATCACCTACCTGTACTCCCTTTAGAATCGTCACGTGCGCGCCGATCCAGCATCGGGAGCCGATCGTGGTGGGACGTGTCTGGAGCGCACCTGCACTGGGAGCGACATTGAGGCCGAAGGTGTGATCGTGATCGGTGATGTAGCAGAAGGGACCTATCATTGTCTCCGCGCCAACTGTGATCCGCTCCGCCGCATCGAACATCGTGTGCCGGTTCACATAACAACTCGCTCCAATTTGGATCTCCACCTGATCGTTCGTGCTGAGCAGTGTGACGCCACGATCGAGTGCCACGCCGTTCTCGAGATACACGGTGCTCGGAGAGCCCTTCACCTCAATGTCCCGCAGCCAGACGCGCCCGGAAATGCGCATGCCTCGCATCCGATACCAGGCACTGCGCACACGGGATGTCACACCGTTCAATAGACGCGCGATCATGTCCAGGTACCGATGAGTTCTTCACGCCACGCACCACTGCGCCGGCGCAGGATGCTGATCGTGGCGAAGAGCCGATGGAGCGCGAGCTTCCAGCTCAACTCGATATCGCCAAGGCCCAGGATCTCACGCGCGACCCGGCGCTGATGATGAATCCGCATGCGGGCGAGTCCGCGTGTGTCACGCTTGAACCGGCTGGGCGCGTCGAGATGCTCGAATGTCGCCGAAGCATGAAAGAAAAGCCGATGGGTGCGGCCGATCCGAGCGGAGAGGTGCACGTCTTCCAAAAAACTGTAGCCGTCGAATTCCGGGAACTTCTCCCGATTGAAGAGTTCCGTCCGGTAAACCACACACGTGGAGTTCAACCAATCCGCCGGGATCAGATGATCCTTTGTTTCCGTATAAGTCGGGAGGCAATTGATTCCCGGGCCGAAAAGTTTGCCGCCGTATGTCGAATGTGTGAACCCAGCCTGCAGGCGATAGTAGAGCCGGAGTAGTCCACGCGGAGTGGAGTGTTGCATCCCTACGATCCGGGCGGCGACACCGCCGATCTGGCCCTCCTTGTCCTGTGCAAAAACACGGCAGACATCGCCGAGGCTGTTCGGCGGAATCCGAACGTCATCATCGATAAACGCGATCAGCGATGTGGTGGCGTGTTCCGCCCCCTGGTTACGCTGACGGGCGGCGCTGCATTGCCGGGCTTTTTCGTAGTAGAGCGGCAGCCGTTCACGATGTCGTTCGACGACTGCTTTCGTGTCTTGGTCTGGCGAAGCATCGATGATGACCACCTGCCTCGGGCGATGATCCTGAGCGGCGAGGCTTTCGAGAGTCTGTTCAAGCTCCTGAGAACGCTCACAGGTCGCGATCACGACTGTATAATCAGTCGGGTCCTGGAGTTCTGGATCGGGGAAGACGTCAGCCATCGTTCGCGAGCAGCAGTGTTGAGGGGTGCACGATGGCAGTCAACGGCAGGGATACGGGCATCGCACGTACTTTTCAGCGGCTCGATTCCAGTTAACGTTGGATGAAATGAAGCTCCTTCTCAGCAATGATGACGGTATCGATGCACCCGGTCTCCAGGCGCTGCTGGCCGCAGCTCGTTCCGTCGGAGATCCGGTGGTAGTGGCGCCAGCGGGACCGCAATCCGGTGTCAGCCATGCGGTGACTTACGAAGGAGCGCTCCGGATGGAACAACGTGGGGAGAACCGACATGCCGTATTCGGCACCCCCGCCGATTGCAGCCGGCTTGGATTGCTGAAGATCGTGCCGGATGCGAAGTGGATCCTGAGCGGGATTAACCACGGCGGTAACCTCGGGGTAGATGTCCACTACTCGGGGACGGTGGCCGCCGTCAGAGAGGCCGTTTTGCACGGATGGCCGGGTATTGCGGTGTCACACTTCCACCGCAGAGGAATGGAGTATGATTGGAACCGAGTGGTGCCTTGGGTTGCCCGGGTACTCGCCGAGTTGATGTCCAGACCTACGGAACCGGGATTGTTCTACAATGTGAATCTTCCGCATCTCGAGCCAGGTGCTCCGGACCCTACGGTCGTCTTCTGTCCGCTCGACCCGCATCCGCTACCGCTCAGTTATCGGCATGAAGCCGGCGGAGAATTGTACTACGACGGAAACTACCAAAGCCGTCGCCGTACCCCCGGAGCGGATGTCGATGTCTGTTTCGAGGGGAATATCGCCGTGACCGAGATTCGGCTGTATTGAGCCTGAAAAAGGCAGTTGAGAGTTGAGAGCCGCGAAATAGCGGATCAAGAGGCGTTTGGTGGATTTACCCGCAAGGTGAACGCCTGTTTGGCGTCTCTTTGGAATACAGAGCCTTCTGCGCTTTTTCGGCTCTCAGTCCGGTATCGTTCCGCACGTGATCAGTCGCGCCGGAACTGATACTTCGAATTGAAAACGACATTCTTTGCCTCGTTGGCGAAGGAGAATGTCACTGATCCGTGCTCTTTCCCCGCCGGAGTCGCCCTGGCGATGACCTGACGAACGAGAGATTCGCCGTGGGTGATCACCGTTCCCTTGAAATCCACGGCCATCCCCATGGCGAGCTTCTGGATAGCTTCGTCGGAGACCATCATCGTCAACTTGCCGGTCTCGTTTTTGAAAGACCACGGCGAAACCTTGAGATCGTACTCTCCGGTGTAGGTTGCTGCCTTCCGTCGCAGCGTGCCGATCTTTAGACTGGCCTTTCCGCCCAGCACTTCGGCGGACGTCGGGTGAATGAAAAGTTTGGGGAGAGCTCGTGCCTGCGTAGAGACGGCTGTTGTCTGACCTGCCGCCCAACTGCCTGTGCCCAAGACAATCAGCCCCATGAGGACGGATTTCAGCTTCATGGGCGCGAGAATGGCCCAGGTTTGGGCAAACCGCAAACTTTCAGAGCTCCACCAAAAGCTGCAAAATCAAGCGGTAAGCCCCCGAGGCACACCTCGGGAAGAGCCCGGAATCTCTTGTGAAAGTTGATCGTCGAGGAGTGGAGGCACCAAGCGTGCGGAGTGCGTAAAGGAGGGACTAAAGTACTCAGTGCTCAGTGCTCAGAAGTCAGTAAACAGCCCCCTGCTTCGCCACACTCATCCGCCTCGATCTGCCAGTTCGCGGCTCTCAACTCGATACTCTCAACTATTCACT
>CBINJX010000535.1:0-4563 GCA_966251085.1 uncultured Verrucomicrobiales bacterium | reverse complement strand
CCTCCACGCCAAATCTCACCCATTTTTCTCCACGCGCCACCGCGTAACTTCAGTTCTTAAATCCAACATCAAACCTACACAAATTCGCCTCCTTGGTCCCGATCAAGAGCTCACGCGCTATTCCAGTTAAACCAAACCATGAGTTCGACACTCCAGCGAGACCAAGCATGCGCTCTCGCCAAGAGCGATCCAAAGAAGGCGCTTCTGAAGGCGCGCAAGGTTGATGAGCCATGGTTTCGGGCGCAGGCTTTGTCCTGGGTGGCCAGGTTCACCGACGGTGATCCAGTCGCGGTCGCGGCGGAGGCAGCGAGAGCTGCAGCGGAATGTAAGGACGATTATCAGAAGTCGGCGGTTCGGGCCTGGGAAATTGCCGCGCTGGCGGAGCGGGGTTGCGGGGATAAGGCGCGAAAGAGCCTGAAGGAAGCGCTCACCCTCGCGAAGAGCGTGATGCCGATTTCCTCCCGGAGCGAAGCGCTGTTCCTGCTGCTTCAAGCTGCGATCAGGGTTGGTCGGAGTGAGGCCAATACAGTGTATGAGATCCTGAAGGCATCTTGTCCGGTCGAGGAACATTGGAGGTCCAAGCGTGCGGTGCGTGATGCGGGGAAGGTGATTTCGGGTGAACGGGAGCCTCGATCGTTTTTCTGGTAGATTTATGCAGCGATCGAGCAAGGCCTCCGGAACAGCTCGGAGTGATTCCGGTTCAGGTCGGGGGATAACTGGTTGTACGCGGGTGACAATTAGTTGTGCGCCGGGGACAGCTAGTTGTGTTCCGGGCATAACCAGTTGTGCGGCCGCGACAACTGGTTGTCCGCCGGCGACAACTGGTTCATCTGCGGCGATAACCAGTTGTATCCGCCGGACAATTAGTTGTACCCGGCGCATAACCAGTTCATCTCCAGGCATAATTAGTTGTACCCCGGGATGAATTCAGTTCATCCGGGAGATGAACTGGTTGTCCCCGGGATACAACTGAATTGTCCCCGGAGATGAACCAGTTGTCGCCCGGGGTGAACTAATTGATGCCGGAGTACAACTGAGTTCACCCCGGGGATGAACTGGTTGTACCTGGAGGTGAACTGGTTGTACGGCGGGTACAACCGAGTTGATCGCCAGGTACAACTAATTGTACCCGGAGATGAACTGGTGGCTTTTCGAGGCTGCCAAGGAGCCCGCCACCCACCGCCTTTGCCCACTCATGGGATCAGAGGCGGCACGTCCCTCGCTTGAAGCTCCGGACAGATCCGCCTCTACACTACAGGAATGAAGGCACGAAAAAGCGGGCGCCTCTTGCGAGACGCCCGCCTTGGGTCGGCTTGGTATGTGTTACTGGCTTACACCATCGGTCCGCTTACAATCCGCTCGAATCCATGCTGCCCGGAGCCGGTGCCGCCGGTCTCCTCCCCTGCCCTGCAAACCGCAGGCCAATACGATCGATGATGTCCTGCACGCCATTGATCGCCGCGATCGGTTTGACCGCCATGTACATGCCACGGGTGCCGTTGAAGAGATCGACTCCGAGGGCGAGGTGGGTGTCCTCCAGGGTGCGGGTGAGCGCCTTGAGCTGGAAGAGGACCGGTGTGATCTGATCGCGGGCAACCAAGTCGCGCTCGATCGCCGCGAAGTCGATTCCGGCGGGCTTCAGATGCGGGTACTGCCGGGCGAACTCGACCATCTCGCGGGCGAAGGTTTCGTTGCGGGTACCCATCTTCTGCGAGTGCTTCCGCTGGGTGTCATCCAGGTTGATGCCGAAGGTGTCGATCTCCGTACTGAGCGTGGTGACCGCCGTGGTCATGCTGGTGAGGGACTCGGGAGCGATGGTGGCGTCAATAATATGGTTTTTCATGATCTACTTTCTTTCGTTTGTTTGAATCGCAGCTTTCTCTGCGACGCCGACCTTTCTACACATGGCCACCGTCAATACTTGTCGGTGGGAAAAAAAAGTTCAGAAAAGATGAAGAAAAAGCAGAAGGCGGGGAAACCGGTGAAAGGGATTGCGCAGCTCCTGGAAGTGACCGGAAATCGCTCTACCTGGCGGAATACGGTGGCTCGGGTGCGTTACATTCACGTTCAGGTCCGGAGTGGCAAATACCCGACCTGCGAATCCATCGCGGAGCGCTTCGGGGTGAGCACCCGGACGATCGAACGGGATCTGGAGGCGATGCGCAATACCATGGACCTGCCGCTGAAGTTTTCGCCCGAGCGGAAAGGTTACTACTATTGGAAGGATGTCCCTGCGGATCTGCCGCGTCCGAAGCTGACCTCAGGCGATACCCTCGCCTTCTGTCTCGCTCTGCGGGCGCTGGAGCGGTTTCGGGGGACGGACTTTGCGGAAGTATTCGAGCATTCGCTCCGGAAAATCATGGATGAGGTGGAGGGAGCAGTAGAGTTTGAGTGGGACGCTCTGGATACGCTGGTCTCCTTCGGTCCGCGCGGACAGCGGCGCGCTCCCAAGGGGGAGATCGCCGGGGCGGTATCCGATGGGCTGATGCGTCAGCGCGAGTTGGAGCTGGAATACCGGAAGCTGGATTCGGAGAAGTACGAACGGAGGAGCATTCAGCCGCTGCATCTGCGGGCGCTCGGCGATACGCTTTTTCTCTTCGCGCTCGATCCGCAGCGCACGGATGGAAAGGTGCGACGCTTCGTGCTTTCGCGGATGAGGAATGTCAGGGTGACGGAACGGAAGTTCGAGCGTCCGGCGGATTTCGATCCGGACGAATTGATGAAACACAGCGTGGGCGCGTACGGAGGCGAGGAGCCGGTGCTGGTGCGGTTGCGGCTGAGCGCAAAGGCGGCGCGGTTCGTCGAGGAGCGTCCGCTGCATTCCACGCAGAGGATTGTGCGTGCGAAGAAGAAGACGGCGAAAACAAAGCGCGGGAATGGGGCTGCTACGGGTAACGGCAACGGTTCATCCGGGGAGGATGGAAGCGCGGAGCTGACGATGCAGGTGGCGGTCACGCCGGAGCTGGAGCAGATGATTCTCTTCGGGGGACTGGATGTGGAGGTGCTGGAGCCTGCATCTCTGCGGGAGAGGATTGCGGAGATTGCGCGGGGGATTGCAGGGAGGGTGGGTTAGGTGAAGTGAGGAAGTGCTCAGTGCTCAGTTTTGGAGCGGCAGGTGATTGGCTCCTGATCCATATGCGGCATGTCGGAGATGTGTAGCCCCCCTCCGCCTCCGCCCCCGCCGAAGATCAGAGGCGGCACGTCCCTCGCTGAGCTCGGGACAGAGCCGCCTCTACACCAATTTCTCCAGATCACGCGCTGACGAACCAGGGCGAGGTACGCGGTCGACGGCCCGCATCATCAGGCAGGGAAGCCGTTTCCGGTGCCATCGAACACCAGAAGCTCGAGGCGGCGGTTGGCGTTGGGATGGTGCTCTGAAGGGCCTGCGATCAGAAGGACATTCCGTGCAGCCAAGCCCAGGTCCTGGAGGGTTTCACGAATCGTTTCGCGCCAGTCGTCCGGGTAGGTGGGGACATCGACCGGGAAAACACCGCTGGTGAAAGAGAGGTTTTGCGCAGTATCCGGATGGGTGGTGAAGGCCACTGTCCAGACTGGCAAACGGAAGCGGGATACGGACCGGGCGGTGGCTCCGGAGTGTGTCGGTGTGACCACGGCATCGCAGGGCGCCGCGTCGAGGGCGGCTTCCAGGAAGTGCGTCGTCATATCCAGCTTAGACAGCTCGGAGCGAAGTCTCTGGCGTTGCAAGGCGAGAAAATCTCCGAACCGGTTCGCTTCCGTGAACGTCGCGATGCGCGCAAGCATGGCCACGGATTCCTCGGGGAATTTTCCTACCGCGGATTCCCCGGAAAGCATCACGCAATCCGTTCCGTCGAGGATGGCATTGGCTACATCGGTGGTTTCAGCGCGGGTGGGCAGGCGCGTGGAGATCATGCTCTCGAGCATCTGCGTGGCGGTGATGACTGGCTTTCCGGCGAGATTTGCCTTGGCGATGAGCTGCTTCTGCAGGATGGCCATTCTTTCAATGGGAACCTCCACACCGAGATCGCCCCGGGCGACCATGATGCCGTCGGAAGCCGCCAGGATCTCGTTGAAGTGGGCGATGGAATCCGCCCGCTCAATCTTGGCGATGAGGAAGGGATTGTATCCGAGTTCCCGAGCTGCCGATCGCACGGCCTCCATGTCGGCTGCGCTTTCCACAAACGATTGGCTGACGGCGTCCACACCGTGTTCGAGCGCGAACTTCAGGCAGTTTCTATCGTGCTCGGTGAAGGCGCTGATGCCGAGAGCGATGCCCGGCAGGTTGAGTCCCTTGCGCGAACGCAGTTCTCCGCCAACGGCCACCTTGCAATGGACGTCGTTGCCTTCCACGTAATCGACAATCAGCTGGGAGAGGCCGTCGTTGAGAAAGAGGCGATCACCGGGTTTCACCACACGCGGCAACGGCTCGAAGGTCATCGATACCCGGCGCTCATCACCCACGATCTCCTCGTTGGTCAGGATGAACGGGTCTCCGGCATTGAGGGTGATCGGCTCGGGTGAGATGGCGCCCAGTCGCATTTTCGGACCGGGCAGGTCGGCCATGATGGCGACGCGCCTGCCGGT
>CBINJX010000534.1:0-4564 GCA_966251085.1 uncultured Verrucomicrobiales bacterium | reverse complement strand
CCTGAGGCGATCTCGGCGGCCGTGCGCGGTTCGGCACCACTTTCAGCGAGTGCCTGGCGTACCTTGAGCTGAAGCTGGAGCACGGCGGTAGCCGCTTTCTTGCCCGCCTCCACGCCTGGTTGATGGTAGGCGTTAATATTCACCAGAGAGGCATAAAAACCAACCGCACGCTCATACATGGCGATCAAAGCCCCCACGGTGAACGGAGTCACCTCAGGGATCGTCACAGTGATCGAATCACGCCCTCCCTCGTACAGCGCGGTGCGGGTCCCCCGGAGGAAACCTTGGAGGTAATCACCGCTGGTGATCCCGGGCTCGACCTCCATGGCAGCCCCTGTGCGGTCCTTGAGTACTTCAATGAAGGTAACGAAGAAATTCGCCACACCATCGCGGAGCTGTTGCACGTAGGCGTGCTGGTCGGTCGATCCCTTATTTCCGTAAACGGCAATACCCTGGTTAACCTTGTTACCCTCGAGATCGAGTTCCTTGCCCAGCGATTCCATCACCAGCTGCTGCAGGTACTTTGAGAAGAGAACGAGCCGATCCTTATACGGCAGCAGAACCATGTCCTTCTCGCCTCGGCCATTTCCAGCGTAGTGCCACATGAGAGCCAGCAGCATTGCCGGGTTCTTCAGAGTCTCGGGCGTCCGGGTCCACTCATCCATGGCTGCAGCTCCCTTGAGGAAACCTTCCATGTCCAGCCCCTGAAGCGAAAGCGGTACGAGACCGACGGCGCTCATGACAGAAGTCCGTCCGCCCACCCAGTCCCACATCGGGAAGCGTGCGAGCCAGCCTTCCTGCTCGGCCACCTTGTCGAGTTCGCTTCCGACACCGGTAACCGCGACCGCATACTTTGCGAAGGTGAGCCCATGTTTTACATAGAAGGCAGCCGCTTCCAGCATACCATTGCGGGTTTCCTTGGTGCCGCCGGACTTCGAAATGACAACAGTCAGAGTATGCTCCAGTCGGTTTTCGAGTTGCTTAAGCACGCGATCGAAACCGTCTGGATCGGTATTGTCGAAGAAATGCAACCGGAGCGGATCATTGTCCGTACCGAGAGCGTCAGAGACAAACTGCGGTCCGAGCGCAGAGCCGCCAATACCGACCAGAAGGACATCCGTAAACTTTCCCTCAGAATGAATACGCTCAACAAAGCTGCGGATGGCAGCATTGGTCTGCTCGATCTCCCCACGCAGTTCCGGCGAAGGAGCAAGCTGCGGATTGCGTAGCCAATAATGCCCCACCATCCGGTTCTCGTCGGGATTCGCTATCGCGCCTGCCTCGAGTTCCTTCATCTGAACAAAGGCCCGCTGAGCCGACGGCTCCATCCGGGAGAAAAAGTCGTCCGCAAATCTCATCCGGGAGATATCTACCGAGAAGCCGAGATCTGCGTTCTGGCAGTGATACTTCAAGAAGCGTTCCCAAAGCGTATTCATGTAGGAGGCTCATCGAAACTGTCTCGCTGAGAGAATGTCGAGCGCTGAGTGTTTTCCCTTAGGACAAAAGCATTCGCCTGCACATTTCCTGCCCGGCTCTGATGGCGCTACGGCGCAGCACATAGTAATTACGCTCTACTCCTGCACTTCACGAGACTCCCTCTGGCCGTTCCGGTTTTTCCCCTTCCGCTCGCCCTGAGGCGGCTCTTCAGGAGTTGGATCTGCCTCAGCTTTAGATACGGGGGCAGCAGCCGCTCCCGTCTCAGGAGCAGCAGGCGCAGCGTCCCGGCCCGGACGCGCACGCTTTACCTTTGGCAAACGTCGCTCCGGTGTGGGCTCAGACGGAGCATCCGCAGCGGGCTCCAAGCTCCCCGGAACCGGCTCACCGGGCGCAATAGCCGCCGGTGCAGGGGCCGGATTTGATTGATCCCCCTGCCTGCGAATTCGGCGTGACCGCTGACCGTTTTCCTTCGGCTCAGGCTCTTCCCCGGCTTGAGTCGGCGTGGCAGCAGGTATCTCAGCCTCGGTTTTTGCTTCCTTTTCCTTTGCCAGACGCTGCCGGGCAGGAGGCGTGTTCTTTTGGGAGGCACCTTCCGGGGCCGGTATTTTCTCTATTGCAGGCGCCGGCCTACCGCCTGCGGCATCCTTGCGACGCGGTGTCGCCGGAGCTTCCTTGGCAGCCGGTGTGGCGGGCGCAACAGCTTTTTCCGGCGCGCCCACAGGTTTCCCGGGAGCACGCTCGGCGGGGGTGGCCCGTGGCGCCCGTTCAGATGCACTCTTCCCGGATTCCGGCACGGGAACCGTGCGGGACTCCTTGACGGGCACTCCCTTCCGCTGACGCTCCTCGGCCTGACGCGCTTCTTTGGTAAACCGCTCACGGGCTTCCGCCGCCGCCCCCTTGTCGATATCCGACCAACCGCGTTCCACTTGAGGAGCCTTCACAGCTTCCCGCACGCGAACCGGCCGCTCGGTTTCTTTTTTTGGAGCGATTCGTGGCGCTGCCATTACGAGCGTATCTCCCTTCTGCTCCGCACGGCCGAGTTCCTTTGGACTCCGGATATCGGTCACCCGCTCCACATTCAGCTGCGGGACCTTCTGGTCGGAGCGCGCGTTGATTTCGTTGAAAACGGGGCCACCATTATACACCACAGTGTTGTTCTTCACCTTGGTGTATTTGATATTTGTGACGTTCACCGTCTGGTTGATGATCGTGACGTTCCGCTCCGGCTCGACCGCGCGCCCGGCGTATGTGGACTGTCCGATCTCCTCGACCGGAACAAATGTATAAGATGTCGGGCCGATTTCGTAATAACTGTCCACAGCCTCATTGAATCCCGATCCGGACCATGCCTCGGGCGGAAGCGGCGCCCAGCCGAGATACCGGTCGCTCCGACGCCACGAGACCCACGCCGGCCCCCACTCTGTTCCCGGCACCCACACCCACCCGATACCTCGGAGACGCGCCCAGCGGCCGTAGTGATATGCGGCCCATCCAAACGGCTCATTCGACTTCCAAGTCCAGCCGTACTCCGAGAAAACCCAGCGTCCCTCAGTATAAGGACGCCACCGCGGATTGGATGCCGCATTCGGCTGCCAGACGTATCCATACTGGCCCACCTCCAGCCATTCTCCATGAGGCTCCAGGGCGGTGTAGAAAAGCCCCATCGTGCGCTCCTGCCGCTCCTGATTTGCCTGCCGGGCCACCTCCTCGGCACGGCGCTCCGCCTCAGACGCCTGCTGTTCCGCCTTCTTCTGGGCTTCCGCCAAACGTTCGCGCTCCCGCAAAAGTTCCTGGCGCTCTTTTTCCAAGCGCTGCTTTTCCTGCTCACTGATCGACGCCCGGCGATCACTCGCAGCAACTTTCTTTTCAATTTCCGTCAGCCGCCGCTCTGCCTCCAGAGCCTTACGTTCACTTTCGGCAATCGCGCGCTCTGCCGCCTGTTTTTCGAGATCCTGAAGATGTGCGATCCGCTCATCGAGAGCCCGCAGTTGTTCCTCGCGACGCTGCTCCGCCTCCGCCTCGGCGGGATTTGGTGGACGCTGGCACGCGGCGAAAGAGAGAGCGAGGGCAAGAACCAATGGGGTGGATCGCAATTTCATGCAGAATTTGGGTGTTTGAGGCATTAGACTACACAGAGCGTGCGATATTCGAACTTCCTTGTCGCACTGCGCGGGATTCGACCTTGCACGGCACGGGCGGAACTCTGAATTGTCTTCGCTCCAATGGATACCGACCTCGGCCAGATTACCGAAGCCATCCTCAGTTCCTACCGCGTTGGCGGTGGGATGAATAACATCGATGGCTCGAATCTCCCGTCCAAGCGCGCCATCGCGACAATTTGCGAGGATCTACTCCAGCTGCTTTTTCCCGGGTTTCACGATCAGGAGCCAATTCATTCCGTCCACCTCCGGCGTGTGACCACCCACCGGATTTTTTCTATCGCGGATCGTCTCAAGGAAGAAGTTTGCAAGAGCCTGCGCCTTCGCGAACCGGGCTGCCCGGACGCCACCGCGGAAAAGCTCCTGAAAGAGTTTCTGGAAGCAATCCCACATGTGCGCGAATTGCTTCGCACCGATGTCGAAGCAGCCTTTGCAGGTGATCCGGCAGCATCGACCTCGGACGAGATCATCCTTGCCTACCCTTTCCTCGAAGCCGTCGCCATCCAGCGCACTGCTCATGTCCTCTATACGCTCTGCACCCCGCTCATTCCTCGCATGATGACCGAGTGGGCGCATAGCCGGACTGGCATCGACATCCACCCAGGCGCCCAGATCGGCTCCCACTTTTTCATCGATCACGGTACTGGCGTTGTCATCGGAGAGACCTCGATCATCGGCTCACACGTCAAAATGTACCAGGGTGTCTCCCTCATCGCTCGCTCCCTCGCGGGTGGACAGGCACTCCGGGGCAAGAAACGCCACCCGACCGTCGAGGACAATGTAACGATCTATGCAGGCACCACCGTGATGGGCGGCGATACGGTTATCGGCGCCGGCAGCACCATCGGCGCGAGCGTCTTCCTCACTCACTCCGTCCCCGCCCGCTCCCTGGTCTTCTTCGAGGAAAAAGCCCTCCGCATCCTCGACAAAGACAAGCGTGTGATAGTCGTGGATGACTGGAGCATTTG
>CBINJX010000533.1:0-4565 GCA_966251085.1 uncultured Verrucomicrobiales bacterium | reverse complement strand
AGCAGCATCGACCCGCAGTTCGGTCCCGTGATGCTTTTTGGCGCAGGCGGACGGTTGGTGGAGGTGATGAAGGATACAGCGCTCGGCCTGCCTCCACTCACGGCAACACTCGCCCGCCGAATGATCGAGTGCACTCATATTTACAAAGCGCTTCAGGGATTCCGCGGAGAGAAGGGAGTGGATATCCCCGCTCTCGAACAGTTGCTCGTCCGGTTCAGCCACCTGATTGCCGAGCAACGCCTGATCAAGGAGATCGACATCAATCCCCTCCGTGCGGCAGCCGTGGGTTTCACGGCGCTGGATGCGAGGATCGTCGTACATCCACCTGACACCCCAGTGGAGCAACTGCCGACCACGGCGATTCGCCCTTACCCGAGCCACTACGTCACGCACTGGAAAATGCGGAACGGCACGGCGGTCACGATTCGTCCGATCCGGCCGGAGGATGAGCCGATGATGGTGCGCTTCCATCAGACGCTCTCTGAACGCACGGTGCACTACCGCTACCTCGCGATCCTCAAGCTGGAGGAACGCATTGCCCATAACCGGCTGACCCGAATCTGCTTCAACGACTACGACCGCGAGATCGCACTGGTGGCGGAGTTGAACTCATCTGAGTCGAATCAAAAGGAAATCATAGGCGTCGGCCGTTTAAGTAAGTTACACGGAGTGCCAGAAGCGGAATTTGCCATCGTAATCGCCGACCAGTGGCAAGGGCACGGGCTGGGCACGCAGTTTCTTAAACGTCTCGTGACGGTCGGGCGCGAGGAAAAGATCCATCGGATCGTCGGCCACATCCTTCCCGACAATGTCGCGATGAAACGGGTCGCGCGGAAACTCGGTTTCGAACTGCAGCACGACTTGGATGCAGAAGAAGTCGAGGCAGAGCTAATCCTTGAACAATGAACGAGAGACTCCCAGATTCGGTTCTCCTGATCGGCATCGGCAACGAACTTCGCGGCGACGATGCCGTGGGACGGCTCATCTCACGCCGGTTTCGTGGAATGCCCGGTGTGCAAGTGATGGAAAAGAACGGTGAAGGCATGGACCTGATGAATGCGTGGACCGGCGCGCAGGCGGTGATTCTGGTCGATGCCGTCGTTTCCGGTTCGCCGCCGGGAACGCTTCACCGCTTCGATGCCGCAGAAGGCTCGATTCCAGCGGAGTTATTCCACTGCTCGACACATACCATTAGCGTTGCCGAAGCCGTGGAGCTTGCGCGAGTGCTCGGCACATTGCCGGCACGGCTTGCTCTCTATGGAGTGGAAGGGAAGAGCTTCACACCGGGAAGCGCGCTTTCGCCGGAAGTCGCGGAGAGGCTGGAGACGGTGGTGGAGGAGATACAGCGGGAGGTTGGGAGGCAGAGTAGTCAGTGGGTCAGTGATCAGTAATCAGTAATCCATGGGCGCTTCTCTTGCGCAGTCATCTTGACTGCGGGTGCCACGACCATCTTGGTCGGAGGCTGATCACCGCGGCAGCTATGAAGTGTCTGGGAAGAGATGCAGGGTAGCTTGTGAACCGCTCGTGAAGCGCGCAGGACTCGGAGCAAGGATGCTCCGGTCACCCGCAGCCAAGATGGCTGACGCTACGGAATGCGCTCACGGATTACTTTCTTCACCACCTTCACCCGCATCCCCAATTCGTTGACATCCCTCAACCCTCAACCTCCCCCCACTACCGCGTGCCGGCATTTCCATGCACGATTTCGATAGGCACTGCCCGCCGCACGTGCTCGACCCAGTGACGGAATACATCCCGGGCGAGCAGAGTCGCCTCTTCTTCCGGCACGTGTTCCTCCACGACCTGCTTTCCGGGAAGCCACGATGGCCGCGGCAACGGTGGTCCGGGAATGCACGGCCGCAGCTCACTATCCAAGGTGACCGCAACACGTGAACGTGTGGAATCAAAGGTGCCATCGGCGCTGACAAAAACCTGCGCCGCCCCGTCAGGCAGACTGACTTCCGTCAGCATCTCACTAGTGGAAATGAGGTTCTTCATAACAAACTCAGGACACGCATGGTTTACCCCTGCCGGTTTCAGGTTGGGGTTCAGGCGGAGCCGCCACTGTCAGAATATTCGCAGCCTCTCCCCGCAGGAACGACTCGATATTGTGCACGGTTGTCCGGTTGATGCATTCGACTGCTTCCGCGCTGTTGAAGGCGATGTGCGGGGTAAAAACGACATTTGGCCGGGCGAGAAGCTCCTCGTTGTGAATCAGCGTCATGAGTTCCTTGATCCTCTCCGGCTCGTGTGCCCGCGGCTCGCGTTCGGCAAAAGGATCGTGAAGCCGATGTACGATCTGGTTACTGACAATCTTCGTGATGTCCTGCCGGAACACCCGTTCATCCTCTAGCACATCGAGCCCGGCACCTGCGACAGCCCCGTTATCTAGCGCTTCCAGCAGTGCCTTCGGATCGATGAGTGCGCCACGAGCGGTGTTGATAATGAACACTCCCCGCCGGCACTGGGCGAACGCTTCAGCGTTCATCAGGTGATAGGTCTCCGGGGTGAGGGTGCAGTGGAGAGAGATGATGTCCGAGCGGGCAAGCAGCTCAGGAAGCTCGACGTATGTGAAGCCGAGCCGGTTGGCCATATCCGGCCGGGGCTGAATATCGCAGGCCAGACATTTCATTCCGAACGCCCGGGCCAGGTGGAGCACACGGAGGCCGATCTTTCCCGCACCAACCACGCCGAGGACCTTTCCCCGGAGCCGCACCCCGCGCAGCCCTTCATACGAAAACGACGGCTTGCGATGCGCCTCAAACGCCTGCCTGAGCCGCCGGGCAAGGGCCAGCATCAGGGCGAAAGTATGTTCCGCCACCGTATATTTCCCATAGCTCGGCACATACGACACCGTCACACCCGCTCGTTTGCAGGCTGCGAGATCGATATGATCACCAGTCGTGGACCGGGTCGCTACAAGGCGAAGAGCCGGATGGGCCGCAAGATACGCAGGAGTGATCTTCGACTGGATGAAGATCGAGACGATCTGAGCGTCCGCCGGGACTTCGTCGAGATTCCTAAGGAAATGGAGATGGTGCTGCTGAAGAGATGCCTCGAAGTACTCCTGGTCCGGCGACTCGTAATCGGTGAAATAGAGGTTCATCGCAGAAAACTCCGGGTATCATTCTCGCTCGATCCTGAGCTTCAGGAAGTGGGTAGAGCAGGAAATACAGGGGTCATAATTCCTGATCGCCTGCTCACATTCAAAAGTGAGCCGCTCATCGTCGGTATCCACGCGAGGGCGGACGAATTCCCGCAGATCGTTCTCGATGGTTTTCTGGTTCTGCGAGGTGGGAGGAACAATCTTCGCATCCCGGATCAAGCCGTCGGCATCGATCTTGTACCGATGGTATAGTAGCCCGCGCGGAGCTTCCGTGCAGCCGTATCCAGTGGCCGCACGTGGAGGCACCTCCACGAATGGACGTCCGGGCATTTCGTAATTCGCAAGCAGCCGGAGCGCTTCATCACAGGCATGGAGCACCTCGACTGCACGCACGATGATGCTTTTGAAGGGATTGCAGCAACGCGATGCGATGCCTGCCTCCTTCGCCGCATCCCGGGCGATCGGCGCTAACTTCTCGAAGTTGAGATTATAGCGAGCCATGGGGCCGACGTGATACGTGCCTCGACCATTCATTGTGCAATGCAGTGCGTTCGAATACGACACCTGCTGTTCGGAAAAGTGCTCATCAAACTCCCGTACCGGGATGTCCAACCCGCCGGTCGAGGCGATTCGTCCCTGGTTCATCGGATATTCGTCCGGATGCACCAGGGAAACGAACTCGTACTCCTGTTCGAATTCGGGAAACGGAAACTGAGCCACCCATCGAACCGTCTCCAGCGCCGCGTCCCGCGCTCGCTTCAAGGATTCCTCGAGCGGTGCTAGTTCCTTGCGGGCTGGCACCCGATAGAATCCGCCGACTCGGACATTGATCGGATGAATCGCCCGTCCACCCAGCGCGGCGACAATTTCGTTACCGGCCTTTTTCAACCCCAGTCCACGCTGCACCACATCCCGGTAGTCGCGCGCCATGTGGATCGCGCTGTCGTAACCGAGGAAATCAGGTGCATGCAGCATATAGATATGCAGCACGTGACTCTCGATCCATTCCCCGCAATAGATGAGTCGTCGGAGGACGCGCAGCGGACCATCGGCCGTGACACCGCAGGCGTCCTCCATCGCGTGCAGCGCACTCATCTGATAGGCAATTGGACAGATCCCACAGATCCGGGAGGTAATATCGGGTGCCTCCGTAAAATGCCGTCCGCGCAGGAACGCCTCGAAAAAACGTGGTGGCTCAAAGATCTTCAACTGTACGGCCGTCACCTCGCCATCCTTGATCTTCACGAGCATCGCCCCTTCTCCCTCCACCCGTGCCAGGTAATCGACTTGGATGGTGGTTGTCTTACTCATGACGTTCGCTCTCCTGGCGGAAGGCCGGCGCGGCAGCGTTGAAGTTGCGAAAGGCGCGGAGGATTTCGGGATCGGTGACACCGAGCTTTTCCTGACACCAGGCGCTGAAGGAGGCGGTGTTCGGGGCTTCCTTCGGTCCGAAGCAACC
>CBINJX010000532.1:0-4565 GCA_966251085.1 uncultured Verrucomicrobiales bacterium | reverse complement strand
GATCGGCGCCGCTGCACCGGTGCTCTCTACCGGAGAGGATCTGCCGACGACCATGACCGAGAAAGCGGTTTCTACGCTTTCCGCGATGGCCCGTGGAGCCGCACAGCAGAAAGGGCACAATCCCGAGCTGGCCGATGCGTTCATCTCCAAGGAAAAGGAGGTCAAAATTGGCGATACCGTCATTGATAAATCGGATTCTCTTCTGACTCTCAGCGCACAGGAGGCTGTCCGGCAATTCGATGGAAAGCCTCTCCTTGCAGCAGGGATCGCTTCCACACTGCCCGAAATGCTGCTGAAGGCAGGCCTCGTGGCTGAGGTTCGGCGCGTGGAGCCAACAGGGTTTGAGCGGATCGCATCGTGGATTACGATGTTGGCACCTCTTCTTCTCCTCGGCGGTCTCGCTGGGGCCTATATTGAGTTCAAGACTCCCGGCTTCGGAATTCCCGGCATCACCTCCCTGGTCTGCTTTACACTATTTTTCGTCGGACACTATGTCGCGGGATTGGCCGGGTGGGAGGTGCTTGCAACGTTCCTTCTTGGGCTGGTGCTTGTCCTGCTGGAGCTGTTCGTGCTGCCGACCTCTTTTGTTCCGGGCGCCATCGGTGTGGTGATGATGGTCGGAGCGATGATTTGGGCGATGGTGGATCGCTGGCCTGGAGATTCGTGGTGGCCGACCAGCGAGATGCTGGTGCGCCCGCTTACCAACCTCGTGCTCGCATTTGTGGCCGCCGCGATCACGGCCTTTGTGCTGGCGAGGACGCTGCCAAAGACTTCGTTCTATCAGCGGCTCGTGCTGCAAGAGGCGGATCCCACTGGCCCGGGCGTTACCATCCCGGAGGATCGAGTGGCCGTTCCCGCCGGCAGCACCGGTCAAGCCCGTACCGACCTGCGACCGGCTGGAAAGGCCGAGTTTGGAAGTGAAATCCTCGACGTGGTCTCGCAGGGGGACTTCATTGCCGCCGGGACTCCCGTGCGAGTGATCTCTGCGGATGGCACGCGGGTGGTCGTGGCCGCAGTGAAGGCATCTGTAACCGGATAATAAGAGCCGGCTACCCGCCTGCAGAGATCCGCATCATCTCGATCCGGTCACCCTCGGCGAGCGTCTGAGTCGGCCATTCGTCTCGCCGAAGTGCCGTGCCATTGTGCTCGATGAGAAGGGTTGGACCGGGGAGACCTAGTTCTTCCACGAGCCCGGTGACGGTGGTGGCCTGGTGGATTTCGCGGGTTTCTCCGTTAATGAGGAGCTTCATACAGCTGCAAGAATGGCCTGGTCCCAGTCCTTCCAAACCGGCTCGAAGCCCCGCGCACGGAGGACTGCTGCGACTTGAGCCGGTGTGCGTTCGTCGGCGATTTCGAACTGCTTCGTCGCCTCAGCGTCCGCGGAGGCGTTCTCGAGTTCCACCTGTTTGCCGCGTACTGTAAGATGCAGGGCATCACGTCCTTGGCCGGTGTAGCCGCCAGGCTCGGTGTGTGAGCCTGCGCTCATCATGGTGATGCCGAGCGGGATCAGCGCATCGCGGAGAGCGGCGGGTTCGCGAGTGCTCAGAACCAGCCCAACCTGCGGAAAACAAATCCGTAAAGCGCAGACAAGCTGCACGAATTCCCGGTCAGGCAGCGAGTAGCGCGGCTGAAATTCACCTGCGCATGGCCGCATGCGGGGAAGGCTTACCGTGAACTGCGCTTTCCAGCAGCGCTTCAGGAGATGTTCCAAATGTGCGGCCAGGGCGAGCGCTTCGCGTTTCCATTCCCAGAGTCCGAACAGTGCACCGATGCCGATACGGCGGAAACCACCGGCATATGCGCGCTCAGGGCAGGCGAGACGCCAGTCGAAATCTTTCTTCGGTCCGGCAAGGTGAAGTTCCTGATATGTCTCGCGGTGATAAGTCTCCTGATAAACTACGAGTCCCTCGGCTCCCGCAGCAGTCATCTGTGCGTAATCCGGCGTTTCCATCGGAGCCACCTCCAGGGAGATACTCGGGATCTCAGGAACCAGCGCGCGGATGCAGCGTTCCAGATAGCCGTTGGAAACGAACTTCGGATGTTCGCCTGCGACCAGGAGAATGTTCCGGAAGCCCTCTGCGGCGAGATGTCGGGCTTCCTTTACGACCTGCTCAATCTCGAGTGTGACACGCAGGATGGCGTTCTCCCGCGAGAAGCCACAGTAGGTGCAGGAGTTGATGCACTCGTTGGAAAGATAGAGCGGGGCAAACAGCCGAATGGCTTTCCCGAAGTGCCGTCGGGTAATCGCAGCCGACTGCTGCGCCATGGCTTCCAACTGCGCATCCGTTTTCGGCTCGAGGAGTGCGGCAAACCTGCGCACGAGGGCAGAGCGTTCAGGATGGGAGATGAGGTCGGAAATCGACATGGCGAAAAGGGCGGCAATATGCGGCCCGATGGCCCCCTTGTAAATAGGCGGGCAGGGGAGGGCTGCTATGGGAGCCGACGTCTCCGCTTGCCGGTGCCGGGGAAGACCTCGATTGAATCGCCCTCCTGAAGCCAGCCGCTTTCGATTACGCGTGCTGCAATACCCGCTCCCTCGCCAAGGGCTCGTGTCATGCCCTTCTGGGTGAGGCGCTCCATGTATGCGCAGGGAGGGCGTGGTTTGTCGTACTCAAAAAGGGCGGTCCCGATCCGGAATCGGGAGCCCTCCAATTCCCTCAGGGGTAATCCTCGCACCACCAGATTTCGCCGGTGCTCTCCTGCTAGGACCGCGATACCCCAGCGCTCGGTAATCAGATCGAGCACCTCAGATTCAATGAGTGTGACCTCACACGGATCGGCCTTGGAGTAGTAACCGCGTCCTTCCGCGTAGCGGTCGCCTTTCAGCCCTCTTCCGGTAATCGCTTCAATCGTCGGGACTCGTTGCATCGGCATTCCGGCAGCAGCCGTGATGAAGATTGCTTCGAGTACTCCTGAGGGATGGGGCACGTTTGCTTCCATCGGCGCGTCCGGCTCAATTCGACGTTCTATGAATTTTCGCGCTGCTTCCCTGGCCAATCTCTACTGAGATCACGGGTGAATCACCCGGTTGGACAATCGTTTTCGGTGTTTCAGACGCGGAGATCTGAGCACTCCGTACTCCGATTTTCACACGGCTCTTCGGCAGATTCGAAAAACGAAAACGGCCTTCCCTATCGGTTCTAGCTTCCGCCTGAAGCCACAGATCGTGGAAATCGGGTTGAAGGCGGGCAGGATCTTGAATGGAAGCAGAGACCTCCACGCCTTCTACCGGATACCCAGTTCCGGCTTGGACAATCCGTCCTTCGAGAACCTGGCCGCGCTTGAGTACAATGCGGTGATCGCTCCGCCCCGGTGTGATCGGATACGCAATAGGCAAGTAGTCACGCTGCTGGTCGATGCGGATGTAGTATCCATCTCCCATTTCGGGATTGATGCCATCGATCTGAAAACGTCCCTCGCTATCACTCCTGAAGCTGCCTGACATCCCGCGATTGAGTTTCGGGGACTTGATCCCGAAGTTCAGCGGGAGTCCGGGAACCGGATGGCCCTCTTCGTCAACGAATTGTCCGGAAACACTCTTTCCGCGAGGAAGAACAACACGAACCTCTCGAATCGGCGTCTTCTCATCCACCTGCACAAGTTCGCTGAGGACAGATGTGGGGCCGCGATGCGCTTCCACCTGGTAGGTTCCGCCGAGAGGAAGGGGCGTTGCCAGGAAAGGTTTCGGGATCTCGCCACTCGAGGCGGAGTTCTTGACCGATATGGAGCCTGTGTTCACGGCCCCAGGCGCGGGTTTTATCACGCGAATCGAGATCATGGTGCCCACTGCCAATTTTCCATCCTCCTCAACAATGGTGCCGTGAATGCTTCCAGCAGGTGTAACCGGAAGCTCGATAATATGAGGTGCGTCATCATCGTCTCGAATCGGATAGCTGTTATGCATACCCCCGCTGATCGCGTATCCAAGAATACGCGATTGTTCGAAGTAGACTTTCGTTGGAGCAGGTACCTCGAAGTGGACTTCGCCGTTCTCCACCGGAACAAACTCACGCTTTCCGTAATGATGGGAACCTCCCGGCTCCATCCAGTGGACCTCGAGTTCCCCACGCGGAGCCGGAGTTCCGGGCGGTGTTAGAAATCGAACGGTGAGCTTCCGCTTATAGGGTGTTGGCACGCTGGCTGACTTGCTCGTTTCCGCGGCGTAGTCGATGACGAGATCATTCCGGGAAGATTCCAAGTCCGTGATTGTCTCTCTGAGCTTGAGAACGTGGATGTCCAGTTCTCCGGAGATAATGTCGTCGAAGTGAAATGCTGCCTCACCGTTTATCGGTTGAACCTCCTGCGCCGTGGTGACTCCTGTCGTATGGGAGGCATTCTGTGTACGAATTTTAATATGCTGCTGAACGGTAATTTTTACCGGTCTGTTCAGCTCCGGCGGCAAGTTGATGATACGACCAGCGATGGATCGCGAGGGGGCGAGCTTGGTTTGAAGTTGCGCCTGGCCAGGCCTTACTTCGCTGGTTACTTCGGGCGTGAAATCCTTGCGATCCAAGACAAGGACATAGTTGGTGTCCCGTCGAAGGTTTCGCGTCTCCCATCGCCCG
>CBINJX010000531.1:0-4577 GCA_966251085.1 uncultured Verrucomicrobiales bacterium | reverse complement strand
GCCGAGGATTGAGGCAAGTTCTTCCCGGGCGTTCTGCAATGCGCGATCCGCCCGAGAGCCGAGTCGATGCAGGCTGGAAGGGTTGCCGATGAAGCGAGCGCTCGCATCCAGCCATGCGTCGCGGGCAGCTTCACAGAGGGGAGAAGTGGCGTTGTGATCGAAATACAGCACAGGCGGGGAGGGCAGAATTTCGGGGAGAAAATGCGAAAACTCCAAGCCCGAACTGCCTTTTCCTTTCTGCCCGGCGGGCTCGCACCTATTTGCGGAGTGGACGCCAGCGAAACCACGCTCCATGGTTACGCTCCCTCAGAGAATGACTCAGCCAAAGACCGAGTTCTACAAGCGCTCTACCTTCGTCACACACCTTCCGGTGGAGTGCCTTTACAGCCCTTCCCATTTCTGGATCGCCCGGGTTCCCGAGGTGCCCGGACGCTGGCGCATTGGCTTCACGAAATTTGCCACGCGGATGCTTGGCGAGATGGTCGATCAGCAATGGGAAAAGCAGGTGGGCGATCCGATCCACTCCGGCGAGATCATCGGCTCCATTGAAGGCTTCAAGGCCATCTCGGACATCTATTCCATTGCGAACGGTAACTTTGCAGGTGGCAACCCCAAGCTTCGCGACCAGATCGAGTTGGTCGGTGAACAGCCGTATGGGGAAGGATGGCTCTATGAGGTGGACGGCGAGCCAGATTCCAAATGCACGGATCTTGCAAGCTATCGCGCCCTGCTCGACAGCACCATCGACCGCATTCTCGAGAAACAACAAGCAGAAGACTCCCAGCCATGACCTCCCCAGATCCCTCCCTGCGTTCTCCTACCGACTCCAAGGCACGCTACATCATGATCGGCGGCTTCCTGGGAGCCGGGAAAACCACCGCAGTCGCCGCACTGGCAAAACAGCTGAGCGCTCAAGGGCTGCGTGTCGGCCTGATTACCAACGATCAGGGTAGTGAGCTGGTGGATACCGCGATGTTGCGGGCAAAGGGATTTGCCACGGAGGAAATCCCGGGGGGCTGTTTCTGCTGCCGCTTCAACTCGCTCGTCGATGCTGCCAATAACCTGACCGCTGCGACCAAACCGGATGTCTTTATCGCCGAGCCGGTCGGGAGCTGCACAGACCTGGTGGCGACTGTCACCTATCCGTTGCGACGGATTTATGGCGACCAGTTCACCATCGCGCCGCTCAGTGTGCTGGTGGATCCGATCCGCGCCGAGCGCATCTTCGGTCTCGCGGAAGGCGGACGTTTCTCAGAGAAAGTTCTCTACATTTATCGCAAGCAACTCGAGGAAGCGAACTTGATCGTGATCAGCAAGGCAGACCTGCTCGATGAGGCTCGCCGTGAGCGCCTGAAGGCCCGCCTGGCAGAGGAGTTTCCCCGTGCGGAGATCCTTACGGTCTCCTCCCGCAATGGGGAAGGGCTCGATGCCTGGTTCAACCGGATCACAGCCGAAGAACAGCAGCTCGGAAACGCAATGGAGGTGGATTATGAAATCTACGCGGAAGGTGAGGCGCTGCTCGGCTGGCTGAATGCCACGGTCTCTCTCTCGAGCGAAAACGGTTTTGATTCAGATGCCGTGCTTCGGTCGTTGGCTGGTGAGGTGCAGACGCAACTTGCCGGCTCTGAAATCGCCCACCTCAAGATGACCCTCAGCCCGGACTCCGGCTTGAACGACGTGGCAGTGATCAATCTGGTGCGGAGCGATTTCGTTCCCGAGCTATCACTGCGCATCGAGGAGCCGGTTGTCAGTGGACAATTGATAGTAAACCTGCGAGCCGAAGCGGCTCCGGAAGTCCTCCGTGAGGCGCTGAGCAAGGCGGTGCAGCAGATCGATAACAACGGTTCCGGTATTTCCGCGAAGCTTGATCACTTGGAATGCTTCCGCCCTGGCAAACCTCAACCCACACACCGCGACGTGGCCTGCAGCCTGGGCTAAGTTGTCGCCGTTCCACGTGTACACACTACATCTATGAGCGCCCCAGCACCCCGTATTCTGTACTGTCACTGCCAATACGCTCAGGTCGTGCCCAAGGAAGTTAAGGAGACCGTTCTTCGCCGTCTCTGCGAAGCAGGCGTCGCTTTTGAAGCCGTCGCCGACCTCTGTGAACTCGCGGCCCGAAAGGATTCCGGCATGCAGCGGCTGGCGAGCGAGGGGCCTGTGAAGATTGCCGCCTGTTTTCCCCGTGCGGTGAAATGGCTGTTCCACCAGTCAGGATCGCCCTTGGCTATCGACCAGACCGAGGTGCTCAATATGCGAGCACAAGGCGCCGAGGAAATCCTCACGGCGCTTCTGAATCCGGAGCTTCAGCCGAACCTGCCCACCGGCAAAGTGACCGCTCCTTCCCGATCGGAACTCTCCGAGCAGAGCACCGCCGCCGTTTCTCCAGACGCCCCAGCTGCCAATTCTCAACCCGCCGCCGTATGAGCCTCTCCACACCTGCACTCCGCGTAGTTCTTTACGAAGGTGCCGATGCCGAACCGCTGGATGCGCCATCGCGCTTTGACACGATGCGTGCGTTGCTCGAACGCGGTTATGCCGTCACGCGCGCTGCCTCCGATGAACGTTCGGTTTCGCCCGCTGATTCCAGCCCGCTGCTTGTGCTCGGACGTTTTGCTGCAAAGGCCGGTACGCCCGCTGGAGAAGATGTGGACGGCAAGACCCGTATTGAGTTTGCGGATATCACCGGACGCACTCCCGAGCAGATTGCTGACACCGTCGAAACCACGCGCACAAAGACCCAATCCGCTCAGCACGGCGCATGGAAGCCGTGGTTCCCGGTAATCGATTACGACCGCTGCACGAACTGCATGCAGTGCCTCTCATTTTGTCTTTTCGGCGTGTATGGTGTCGATGAGGAGAAGCACATCCAGGTGCAGAATCAGGACAACTGCAAAACTAACTGCCCCGCCTGTTCCCGCGTCTGTCCCGAGGCCGCGATCATGTTCCCGAAATATAAGGCGGGCCCGATCAATGGTGATGTCGTCAGCGAGTCCGATCTCCAGCGCGAGAAGATGAAGATCGACATCTCCGCCCTGCTCGGCGGTGATGTCTATTCGCTGCTCCGCCAGCGCAGTGAGAAAGCGAAGAGCCGGTTCAGTAAGGAGCGCGATTCGGACAAGGCGTTGAACGAACGCCAGAAGTGCCTCACTAAATTGGCCCAGATGGGCGATATTCCCGCGGAGGTGCTCATGTCGCTCCCGTCTCCCGAGGAGATCGCCAGGAAGGCGGAAGAGGCGGCAGCCAAGGCGCAGGCCGCGCTCGCGGCTCAACAGAGCTGACGTCCGCCGTCGCTGTTTCCACCAGAGAAGTCGCGACCCTGTGCCGGATGCCAAGATAAAGAAGAAGCCAAGGAACGACGGAGAAATGTATTTCTCCGGCCGTTCCCTGATCTTCGGGACCCGTTTCGAAACCGAAATTCAGGTCCGTCCGGATGACTTGGACATGAACCGGCATGTCCATAGCAGCCGCTATATCGACTTTGTCCTTGCAGCGCGATTCGACCAGATGTCGCGTTGTTATGGAATGGCGATGGAAGAGTTCACCAAGCTCGGGTTCGGCTGGGTGATCAAAACCTCCTATGTCGAGTTCAAGCGCCCGCTCGGAATTGAGAAGATCGTCGTCCGCACTTGGGTAGACGAGATCCGCGCGAGTGATGTAAAGGTCCACTTCGAGATCGACCGTGTGAGCAGCGGGAAACGGTCGGCCGATGGCTGGTTTCTCTATACAATGGTCTCGCTGGAGAATGGCCGGGCAACGCCGATCCCGGACTGGATCTCGGCAAAGTACGCGATTTAAGCGACCGCTTCCGTCCCCCTTCAGGGGACTACCATCGTTGTGCGCTTACCCAGGGCGGCGCCCGCTTCGCGGTCTTGCCCTGGGCTATTCTCCTTTGGCCTTTCAGGCCAACAAAGCCTTGCCGACGCAGGAAATGGGTAAAACTCCTCAGATAATGACCGCTTTCCTGCCGAATAAAAAACCGCGTCCGCCTTGCGGCGAACGCGGTTGGAGAAAGATCAGTAAAGCGGGAGTCTTAGGACTCCTTCTTCTTGCCACCACGGGCCTTCATCTCTTCGAGAGTCAGGTTGCCGTCGTTATCCTTGTCGCGACGCTTGAAGTTCTCTTCAGCCTTCTCGGGATTACGCTTTCCGGCAGGACCGGCCTTGAATTCCTCAAGGGAAACCTTGCCGTCGCTATTGGTGTCTAGGCGCTTGAAAGCGGCTTCCGGGTCACGCTTCGGCCTCTCGCCAGCCGGTTTTTCGTCAGCTGCGAAGGCGAATCCGCCGAGGACGGCGAGAGCGAGGAGGGAGGTCAGCAGTTTCATTTGAGTTTTGGAGGTATTGTTTGGTGTTAACAGTGCGGACAGGGGATCTGCCGTACTGTTGTGACGAGATGAACGCGGGTCGGATTCAGAAGTTGCAAAACTTTTTGCGGAGATCATCGAGAACCTAATACCGCCGCTCACCGTGCGGATTAATCGGATGACTTCCCCCTTATGCGCGTTTCCCTGTTCCTCTCGTTTCTCCTGACAGTTGCCGCTTCCGTTTCCGTCATTGCTGCCGAACGCCCGCCGAATG
>CBINJX010000530.1:0-4577 GCA_966251085.1 uncultured Verrucomicrobiales bacterium | reverse complement strand
GTCGTGGTGATATTCACAGATGATCAAGGTTATGCCGATGTCGGCTGTTTCGGGGCAAAGGGCTATACCACGCCCAATCTCGACCGCATGGCGCGGGAGGGGCGGCGGTTTACGGATTTCCATGTTGCTCAGGCCGTTTGTACCGCATCACGCGCGGCTCTCCTGACTGGATGCTACCCGAACCGGGTCGGATTGGGGGGAGCCTTGGGACCTAACTCCCGCATCGGCCTGGCATCGAGCGAAGTCACCCTTGCCGAGCTGTGCAAACAACGCGGCTACGCCACGGCCATGTATGGCAAATGGCATCTGGGCGACCGGCCGGAGTTTCTCCCCGTGCGCCAGGGCTTCGATGAATACTATGGCGTACCGTATTCCAATGATATGTGGCCGCTTCACCCGGAGGCAAAGAAAGGCACCTATCCGCCGCTGCCGGTGATCGAGGATGACCAGCAGGTGAAAGTCGGCTTAACGGGCGAAGACCAAGCCCAGCTGACCACCCAATACGCCGAGCGTGCCGTTCGCTTCATCGACAAGCACAAGGACGCGCCCTTTTTTCTCTACGTCGCTCCCAACATGCCGCACGTCCCGCTCTATGTGAGTGAAAAGTTCCGCGGCAAATCGGAGAACGGCCTCTATGGCGACGTCATCATGGAGATCGACTGGGCGGTCGGCGAAATCCTCCATGCCCTCCAGCGTAACGGTTTGGATGAAAACACGCTGGTGATCTTCACCTCCGACAACGGCCCATGGCTCTCCTACGGTGAGCATGCCGGCTCGGCCGGACCATTCCGCGAAGGGAAAGGGACCGCCTTCGAAGGTGGTCACCGGGTGCCGTTCATCGCGCGCTGGCCGGGTAAAATTCCTGCAAACAGCGAATGCAAGGAGCCCGCGATGACCATCGATCTCTTTCCCACAGTTGCCCGGCTCATCGAGGCAAAGCTCCCGGAGCATAAGATCGACGGACGCGACATCTGGCCACTCCTCGCCGGGGAAGAGGGGGCAAAGAACCCGCACGAGTCTTATCTGTTCTACTATGGGCAAAACGAGTTGCAGGCGATCCGTAGCGGTAACTGGAAACTATTCTTCCCCCACAGATCCCGCAGCATGCAGGGGCAGGCGGGCGGCAAAGGTGGAATCCCTGGCAAATACAAACCGCTACAGGTCGGGCTCGAGCTGTACGATCTGGGCAACGATCCCGGTGAAACGACCAACGTCGCCGACAAACATCCCGAGATCGTCGCGAAGCTCAGGGGCCTCGCCGACAAAGCCCGCGAAGATCTCGGCGATTCCCGTACGAAGCAACCCGGCTCCGGACGCCGTGGGCCAGGCAGGGTAATGGCCAAGGCTGACGACACTCAGCGTTGATCAATCGACGGGTGTGTGAGAGGTGATCGGTGAGAAGTCAGAGGTGGTCTCGCTAAAAGCGCGGTACCTCTTCCACCTCTCACCTTTCACGTCTCACCTCCCACAAGTTCCTCATGCTCCCCAAACTCGCCGCCCGCATCCTCACCACCACTGATCCGCGCTGCCTCGGCAAGTTTCTCTGGAACTTCGGAGTGAAGGGGATGCTCTCCGTTGAGCGCTTCAAGCGCCGGATCAAGCAGGGGGAATACTTTCCGCCATTCCTCTACGTCTCCATCATCAACTCCTGCAATCTGCGCTGTCAGGGCTGTTGGGTGGATGTCGAAGCTGAGCGTTCCACCGTCGATCTCCCGGCAATCAACCGCTTGATCAATGACGCCAAGGCGCACGGCAACTCCTTCTTTGGCCTGCTGGGCGGTGAGCCGTTCATGCATCCGGAGCTGCTGGACATCCTGGCGGCGCACCCCGACTGCTATTTCCAGATCTTCACGAACGGGCAGTTCATCACGGAAAAAATCGCGAATCGTCTCCGCGAGCTGGGCAATGCGACCGTGCTCATCTCGATCGAGGGCAGGGAAGTGGTCAGCGACGAGCGCCGCGGAAAGAAAGACGTCTTCAACAAAACTCTGCGAGGCCTCGATAACGCCCTGCGCGCCCGCATTCTCACCGGTGTCGCCACGAGCGTCTGCCAGACGAATATCGACGACCTCTGCACCGAGTCGTGGCTACAGGAGCTGATCGATCGCGGAGTGCATTACGTCTGGTTTCACACCTATCGTCCGGTCGGCGCGAAGATGAACCCACAGCTCGCCCTCCGGCCCGACCAGCTCGTGCGTGTCCGCCGGTTCATCGTGGAGATGCGCGCAAAGATGCCAATTGGGATCGTCGATGCCTATTACGATCACGACGGTAAAGCGCTCTGCCCGATGTCCACCGGCATCTCCCATCACGTCTCCCCATACGGCGACATCGAGCCGTGCCCGATCATTCAGTTCGGCAAGGAATCGATCAGCGACGAGCGCGGGATCTACGAGACCATGCGCTCCTCGGAGTTCCTCCGCGACTTCCGCGAGATCAGCGCCCAGGCGACTCGTGGCTGCGTAGTGCTGGAGCGTCCGGACCTCGTCCGCGATCTCGTCCACAAACACGGCGCAAAGGATACCACTGTCCGGAAAACCTCACTGGCCGAACTGGAAGCGATGGCACCCCGTTTCTCCCAGTGGCTCCCAGGTGAAGAGATCCCTGAGAAACATTGGATGTACCGCTGGGCAAAACGTTTTTGGTTCAGCGATTTCGGGGCTTATCGGAATACGCCGAGTGATGCCGAGGCAAAGGCACGAGCGTTGAGCGAGCAGTTGGCGGGGAAGTAAACTCATGCTAAGCGTCTTCATGTGAAGGCGCTCCGTTCCCCTGCGGCTCTGATCGGCATTGTGGCTTTGGCTGTGGTGCTGGCCGCGATTGTTTTCATTCGCGGCTCCGGTGGGGGAGAGAAAGGGAGTGAGCGGGCGGGTTCAGCGGGAGCCATTGAACAGGTGGCACCCTCCCGAACAACAATTGGGATGCCCTCTGAGGGGATTGCCATCACAGGTGCTGAGGTCTCCAAGGGCGAACAGCTAACAAGCGCTCAATGGAAGAGTCTCGAAAGTCTCTGGGGGCAATTGGCTTCCAACAGGCGGCTCACGAAAGAGGAAGGGGAGCGCTTCCTCCGCGATAAAGGCGCTACACCCATGAACCTGCTGGCCGTGGCGACTGCCACAGGCGACCTGGAATTCGTTCGGCGCGCGGCTTCGCTGTTTCCAGACGAGCCTGCGGTTCAGCTGGCAGTGCTCGGTGAAAACCTCTTCCCGGAGGCTCGTGCAGAGTGGATTGCCCGATTTAAAGCTTCATCCCCGGAGAACCCGCTCCCGTTTCTCTTCGCAGCCAGCAGCGCTGCGGAGCAGAAGGATTTCGCGAACGCTTTATCTGAAGCCTCACTCGCAATGGAAAAACCCGGCTTGTACCTGTGGAGTTCTGAGTTCATCGACGCATCCCGTCAGATGTATGAGTGGAAAGGATACTCACCCTTGGAGGCCGACTTATTGGCGGGTTTCAGTCGCCCAATCGACTATCTCACCAATCTCAATGGGCTTGGTGCGGAGTTCTTGAAATGGCGTAAACAAGCAGTGGAGGAAGGGAACGACCTCGGAGCTGCTGAGGCGGTACGGGTGACATATGGTTTGGGCAGAATGTTCCAGTCTCCAGAAGGTTCCCGGACTGTTATCACTCAGCTGATTGGCATCGCGCTCGAAAGCCGTGCTTTGAATACGCTGCCACCAAACGTACAACCCTCGTTCCTCGATATTCCCCGGGCACAACGCGAAGCGGAGATGCAACGGCTGAAGGAATTCATCCGCGGAGCACAGACTGACATCACCGCTCTTATGGCAACCCGAGACCCGGCGATGCTTTCCAGCTATTTTCAGCGTGTACGGAACGAAGGCGAGTATCAGGCGCTGCTCTGGCTGAAGGAACAGGCGAAGTGAGAGAGTGAAGTTTGCAGATCCGGCTGGGGTAAACAGCGGTGCCGCGGCAATACGGGGCGCATATGGAGTGCGGTGGCGAGCTCCGCGAGGCACCGCTTTGGAGGAATAGCGATGTCCCTTGCGCAGAGAAGACGTGCTCTGCCACATCCTCCTCACTCGTACAAAAGCGGTGGGCTATAGCACCGAATCACTACCAGAGCGCAACCGCAAACCAAGGCGCGTGCCACAGAACCCTCCGCTCACGTACGATGGTCTATCCTACTCAGATCCGCACGCACTCTGCGCAGGCATACCACTCTGCTTCCAAAGCGGTGCCTCGTAAAACTCGCCACCGCACTCCACATGCGCCCCGTGGAGCCGAGGGGAATGAAGAGCCAAACTTCTTTCCCTGCCACTTTCCTCTGCCATCGGGACGTAGATGCACACCGAAGCTGCGCATTCCACCTGCGCCCCGTGGAGTGGAGCGGAGTACAGGGAACAGCCCCAGAACTTGGGTAGAGATCGCAATCTAACGATTGCTTATCTCCTCTCCACGCTCTTGCCGATTCGTTGGATGCCCCTACCGAAGCAGCGCTTCCGTTCTACGAAAGAATGGATAAGAATCGATACGTGCGTCTGTTTCTCCTTCTCCTTCTTTGCCTCCCGCTCCTCGCCTCCGCCACCCCGCGCACTCACGAGCCGCAGATGAGCTGG